>JAPSFT010000006.1 GCA_035063765.1 Deltaproteobacteria bacterium | reverse complement strand
GGCGATTCTCGGGCATCGCCCGAGAATCGCCGAATCGCCGGGTCTGTCCCCGCTCAGAGCTCGATGCTCTCCTCGACGAGCATGACGGGGATGCCGTCGTCCACGGGGTAGAGGACGCGGCCGTCCTCGCGGACGAGGGCCTCGCGCAGCTCCTGGGCCACGGGCTGGCCGCCGCGGTTGCGGAGCGTGCCGCTGCGGATCTTCGCGTTGAGGGCGTCGAGCACGGCGGGCGCGGCGAGCGCCACCGGCTGCCTCGTCTCGGGGCAGACCAGGATCTCGAGCAGGTCGGCGCTGACGGTCGGCACCGGGGTCTCCTTCCCTCTAGCGGAGGACGCTCGACGAGTAGTCGAGGATGCGGCGGGCGATGATGAGCTGGTTGATCTGCTGGGTGCCCTCGTAGATGTCGTTGATCTTGGCGTCGCGCATCCACTTCTCGACCAGGAGCTTCTTCGAGTAGCCCTGCGGGCCGAGCAGCTCGACGGCCTTCTGGGTGATCTTCGTGACCACTAGCCCCGCCTTGGCCTTCGCCATCGAGGCCTCGAGGTTGTTGCGCTGGCCGCGGTCGAGCATCTTGGCCGCGCGCCAGGTGAGCAGGCGCGCCGCCTGGAGCTCCGCCTCCATCTCGATCACGTCGCGCTCGATGGCGGTCTGCTCGCGCGGCGGCGCGTCGTAGCGGATCGCGACGCCCTGGCGCTCGAGCTCCTCCTTCACGAAGTCGAGCGCCGCACGCCCCACCCCCACCGCCATCGCGGCGACGATCGGCCGGCTCGCGTCGAAGGTCGCCATCGCGCCCTTGAAGCCCTTGTCGCCCTCGCCGGGGCCCTTCTTCTTCACCTCCGCCTTGCCGAGCAGGTTGTCGGCCGGCACCCGGCAGTCCTCGAGCACCAGCGTGGCGGTGTCGGAGGCGCGGATCCCGAGCTTCTTCTCGCAGCCGACGACCTTCACGCCCGGCGTCCCCGCCGTCACCACGAAGGACTTGATCCCGGCGCGCCCCGCCGACTTGTCGACCGTGGCCCACACGACCACGATGCCGCCCTCGTACTCGAGCGCGCCGTCGCCGGCGGTGCAGAAGATCTTGGTGCCGTTGAGCACCCATTCGTTGCTCTTCTCGTCGAAGACGGCGGTGGTCTGGATCGCGGCGGCGTCGGAGCCGGCCTGCGGCTCGGTGATCGCCATCGCGCCCCACTTGGGCTCGCCGGTGCGGAAGGGCGCGAGGAAGCGCTCGCGCTGGGCCGGCGTGCCGGCGGCCGCCACCGCGGAGCCGCCGAGCAGCGGGCTCGGCGTGCGCAGGTACAGGCCCGCGTCGCCCCAGCACAGCTCCTCGGTCTGCACGCACACGGTGACCATGCCGTCGCCGGGGCCGGCCTCGGTCTTGCCGGCCTTGCCGGTGGCGCGGTCCCACATCGGGCGCACGTACTCCCAGGGCATCTCGTGCTCCTGGTCGTCGTACTTGCGCGAGATCGGCCGCATGTGCCGGAGCGCGATCTCGTGCATCTCGTCCTTGCCCGAGACGGTTGCGGGGTTCGGCTCGAAGGAGATGGCCATGGCTTTCCTCCTCTCTCTCGTCTAGACCAGCGCCAGCGCTTCGAACGACGCGAAGCCGCGCGCGTTGCGCAGGTGCAGCTCGGGCAGGTAGTCGCGGATGTAGCCGTGGCCGCCGAGCACCTGCACGGCGCCGTCCGCCACGTCGAGTGCCGTGCGCGCCGCCTGGCGGCGCGCGAGCAGCGCCTCGCGGGTGGCGTCCTCGCCGCGATCGAGCTTCCAGGCCGCCTCCCAGGCCAGCAGGCGCGCGCCGTCGATCTCGATCGCCATGTCGGCGAGCTTGAAGGCGATCGCCTGCTTGGTCGCCACCGGCACGCCGAACACCTGACGCTCCTTCGCGTAGTCACGGGCCACCTCGAAGGCGGCCCGAGCCACACCGACGGCCATCGCCGCCATCGCCACCCGACCCTGGGCCACGAGCCGGCGCAGGTCGGCGCGCGCGAGCCGGGCCCCTTCCGGCACTCGTACGCTCGAGAGTGTCAGCTCCGCCGTCGGCAGCGCGGCGATCCCCATGTTGCGCTCGCGCTCGGCGCGCAGCCCGGCGGCGTCGCGCGGCACGACGAAGAGCGCGGGGGCGCCGCCCTCGCTCGCCACCACCAGCGTCTCGCTGCCGCCGTCGAGCCAGGGCACGAAGCACTTGGCGCCGTCGAGCACGAAGCTGCCGCCGTTGCGGCGCGCGGTGGTGGCGGGCCGGAAGGGATCCGAGTCGAAGCGCGGCTCGACGACCGCGAGCGAGCCCGGCACGAAGCTCGCGCCGACGAAGCGCCCGAGCGACTGCTGCTGCGCGCCGTCCCCCCACTCGGCGATCGGCAGCGCCGAGAGCCCCGGCGAGAGGATCGCCAGCGCGATCGCCAGGTCGCCCCAGGCGAGCTCCTCGGCCACCAGCGCGCCGGTCACCGCGCTGCGCTCGCCGCCGCCGCCCGCCGCCTCCGGTAGCGCGTTGGCCACGAGCCCGAGCTCGTGCGCCGCCGCGAGGACCTTCTCGGGCAGCTTCGCCGCCTCCTCGCACTCGCGCGCCACCGGCCGGACCTCGTTCTGGGCAAAGTTGTGCACGGTGTCGATGACGAGCTGCTGCTCGTCGGTCGGCTGGAAGTCGATCATGTCAGACCCTCTCGATGATCGTGGCGATGCCCATCCCACCACCGATGCACATGGTCACGAGGCCGCGCGCGAGGTCGCGGCGCTCGAGCTCGTCGAGGACCGTGCCGATCAGCATCGCACCCGTCGCGCCGAGCGGGTGGCCGAGCGCGATCGCGCCGCCGTTCACGTTGACGCGCTCGGGGTCCATGTCGAGGTCGCGCATGGTCTTGAGCGGGATCGCCGCGAAGGCCTCGTTGATCTCGACGAGGTCGATGTCGCGGATCGTCATGCCGGCCTTCTTCAGCACGCGCTGCGAGGCGGGCGTGGGGGCGGTCAGCATGATCACCGGCTCGTCGGCGGCGGTGGCCATCGCGACGAAGCGCGCGCGGGGGCGCAGCCCGTGCGCCTTCGCGTAGTCCGGCGACGCGATCAGCACCGCCGCGGCGCCGTCCACGATGCCCGACGAGTTGCCGGCGTGGTGGACGTGGTGGATCTCGCGCACCTCCGGGTAGCGGGTCTTGGCCTTGGCGTCGAAGGAGAGGGTGTCGCCCTTCTGCACGTAGCCGCCCATGCCTTCGAAGGACGGCGCCAGCTTGGCCAGCGACTCGAGCGTGGTGCCGGCGCGCGGGTGCTCGTCGCGCTCGAGCGCGATCGCCCCGTCCGGGCCGCGCACCGGGATCAGGCTCTTGTCGAAGCGCCCCTCCTTCTGGGCGAGCGCGCAGCGCTCCTGGCTGCGGGCCGCGAAGCGGTCGAGGTCCTCGCGCGAGAAGCCCTCGATCGTCGCGATCAGGTCCGCGGAGATGCCCTGGGGCACGAGCGGGTGGAGCTCTCGCACGCGCCGGTTGTGGCCGTCGAGGCCGGCCCCGTCGCTGCCCATCGGCTGGCGCGACATCGACTCGACGCCGCCCGCGACGACCAGGTCCTGCTGGCCGGCCATCACGCCCAGCGCGCCGAAGTTCACCGCCTGCTGGCCGGAGCCGCAGAAGCGGTTGAGGGTGACGCCGCTCGCCGTCCTCGGGTCCCAGCCCGCCGCGAGCACGGCCATGCGCGCGATGCAGGCGCCCTGCTCGCCCACCGCGGAGACGCAGCCCGCCACGACGTCCTCGACGTCGCGCGGATCGAAGCCGTTGCGCTGGCGCAGGGCCTCGAGCGTCTGCGCGAACAGCTCCTGGGGATGGACGCCGGAAAGCGACCCCGAGTCCTTCTTGCCGCGGCCGCGCGGGGTTCGCACCGCGTCGACGATCCATGCATCGCCCATTCGAGCTCACCTCCGATTCGCAGAGCCCGCTGCCGGTCGTCCGGAAACGGGGCCGATCGTTCGGGAACGGGGTCGTCTCGCGCATTCCGCAGCGTCGGCAGCGGGTTGGCGAGACCCCGGAGCGGGCGGATGGTAGCCGCCACCTGGGCACTGCGCCGGACACGGGCCGTGCTCGCGCTGCGCGCTCGGAAGGGGCCCCAGAAAACCGTTGACGCCACGATCGGAACGTCCTAAAGACAGGCCGCCCGCGGGTCGGAAGCAGCAGCATCGGCGTCGTCAGGGTCGTTCGGGAGGGGCGTTCGCGGGGGCGTTCGCTGCGCGCCCCGCGACCCGGACGACGGGCCGACCGGGGCGCGATGCGCGTTCGTGGCTCCTTCGTGGAACTCTGCCGCGACGTGCCGGGGGACACTCCAGCGTGAGCCCGATCGAATTCCGCCGGAGGGCAGGGGCGGGCTGGCGGATCCAGCCGCGCCTTCGATTCTTGCGCCAGCGGGTCGCGGAGGTGGCCTGCGCCGCCGCGCTCGCCGCCGGCCTCGTGCTCGGCGTGCCGGGTCCGGAGCAGGTCGCCGCGCAGGCGACCTCGAGCGAAGCCGCGAAGAGCGCCCAGGAGCAGGCCTGGCGCGAGGGCACGCCCGGTCCGAAGCAGCCGATCCCGTTCAGCCACGCGCTGCACGCCGGCCAGTTCCAGCTCGACTGCCTCTACTGTCATTCCGGCACCGATCGGTCCGCCTCGGCCGGCGTGCCGTCGGTCGAGACCTGCATGGGCTGCCACGCGCAGTTCGGCCAGGACCTCGAGGGCGTCCAGATCCTGAAGCAGCACTGGGACGAGAAGCGCACGATCGAGTGGGAGCAGATCCATCGGGTGCCCGAGCACGTGCAGTTCCGGCACAACCGGCACATCGCGGCCGGCGTCGCCTGCCAGACCTGCCACGGGCCGGTCCAGGAGATGGACAAGGTGTCCATGACCGCCGACACCATCTGGTGGCCGTGGCTCTTGCCCTCGCAGAAGCTCGAGATGGGCTGGTGCGTCGACTGCCACCGCCAGAACCAGGCGTCCACGGACTGCCTGACCTGCCATTACTAGGGAGGGGGCGCCCGGGATGCCCGAGCTCGATCGACGTGAATTCCTGAAGGTCGTGGGCGCCAGCGCGGGAGCCGCCGCCACCGCCGGCTGCTCCGACCCCGTCGACAAGCTGATCCCCTATCTGGTCCAGCCCGAGGTGATCACGCCCGGGATCCCGGTCTACTACGCCTCGAGCTGCCTCGAGTGCCCGGCCGGCTGCGGCCTGCACGTGAAGACGCGCGAGGGGCGCCCGATCAAGCTCGAGGGCAACCCCGATCACCCGGTGAACCGCGGCGCCCTGTGCGCGCGCGGCCAGGTCGGTATCGGCCGCACCTACCACCCCGACCGCTTCGCCAAGCCGATGAAGCGCGGCGCCGACGGCCAGCTCGCCGCGATCGAGTGGGACGAGGCGATCGCCCTGCTCGCGGCGGAGCTCGGGAAGGCCGGCAACCGCACCTGGATGCTGGGCGGGCAGACCGGCCCGGCCGCGAGCGCCGCGATCGACCGCTGGCTCGAGGCGGTGGGCGCCGGCGGCCGCGTCGTCTACGAGCCGCTCGCGCCCGAGGCGCTGGTCGCCGCCACGAAGACGCTCTTCGGTGTCGAGAACCAGCCGGTCTTCGACCTGTCGGGCAGCGACCTCGTGGTCGACTTCGGCTCCGACTTCCTCGAGACGGGCCTCTCGCCGACCGAGCACGCCCACCAGCTCGCTTCCGCGCGCGACGTCGCCGCCGAGGGCAAGCGCAAGGCGCGTTTCGTCTACGTGGGCCCGCGCCTGTCGATGACCGGCTCGAACGCCGACGAGTGGCTGGCCGCGAAGCCGGGCACCGAGGGCCTGCTCGCGCTCGCGCTCGCCAACGTGGCCCTCGGGAGTGGCGGGGGCACCGAGGCCGCCCGCACCGCCCTCGCGCCGGTGCTCGCGCGCTTCGACGCCGCCTCGGTGGCGCAGCAGACGGGGGTCCCGGCCGACGCGATCACCCGGCTCGGCAAGGCGCTCGCGCAGGCCCAGGCGCCGGTGGCGCTGCCGCCGGGCGCCGCCCTCGCGAGCCGCCGTGCCACCGCGACCTGCGGCGCCGTGCTGCTGCTCGACTGGGCGCTCGGCGCGATCGGCGGGGCCGTCACGTGCCCCGCCGCCGACGGCCGCCGCCAGCCGAGCTACCGCGAGACGCTGGCGCTCGTCGACCTGATGAAGACCGGCAAGGTGGGCGCGCTGCTCGTCCACGGTGCCAACCCCGCGTACTCGCTGCCTCCGTCGGCGGGCTTCGTGGAGGCGCTCGCCGAGGTTCCCTTCGTCGTGAGCTTCGCCTCGATGCCCGACGAGACCAGCGCGCACGCGCACCTGATCCTGCCCGATCACACGCCGCTCGAGTCCTGGGGCGACGTCTCGCCGCGGCCGGGGGTGCGCTCGCTCGTGCAGCCCACGATCCGCCCGCTGCGCGACTCGCGGGCGCTCGTCGACACGCTGCTCGACGCCGGCCGTGCGCTCGGCGCCGAGGTCGCGGCGCGCCTCCCGGCGGGCAGCTTCCGCACGATCCTCGAAGAGACCTGGACGGCGGCGGGCGCCGACTTCCAGCAGGCGCTCGCGCGGGGCGGCGTCTTCGCCGACACGCCGCACGCGCCGGTGTCGCTGGCGGGTGACGCGCTCCAGCTCGAGGTCGCCGAGCCGCTGCTCGAAGGGAGCGGCGAGTTCGCGCTGCTCGCGGCGCCTTCGCCGCTGCTCTACGACGGCCGCGGCGCCGACCTGCCGTGGCTGCAGGAGATCGCCGATCCGGTCACCAAGGTCACCTGGACCTCGTGGGCCGAGCTCAGCAAGAAGGCTGCCGAGAGGCTGGGGGTCGCGTACGGCGACGTGATCGCCGTCGAGACCGTGGCCGGCAGCGTCGAGGTGCCGGTCTTCCCGCGCGGCGGGATCCGCGACGACGTCGTCGCGATCGCGGTCGGGCAGGGCCACACGGTGGGCCGCTGGGCGACGCGCGACGGCGAGCGGCGCGGTGTCAACGTGATCGACATCCTCCCTTCGCTCACCGACGAGTCCGGCGGGCGTGCCTGGCTGGTCGCGAAGGCGAGCGTGCGCAGGACCGGCGGGCACTTCCGCTTCGCGATCGACCAGGACAGCCAGGACCAGCGCGGGCGGCGGCTCGGGATCGCGGTGCCGCTCGCGGCGCTCGCCGGGGAGGCGCCGCCGGCGACCCCCGGCGGCCTGGCCGGCGCGACCGGCGCCCGGCAGGCGGCCGCCGTGATGGCCGCCCTCTACCACGAAGCGCCGGCGGCGGCGGCAGCCCCGGAGGCGCCGGCCGAGGGGCACGGCGCGGGCAGCGAAGGGAAGGGCGAGGGCCACGGCAACGGCCACGGCGGCGGACACGAGCACGTGCTGCTCCGGCCCTTCGACCCGTCGAAGGACTCGAGCCCCGAGGTCGCGTACCGCTGGGGCATGACGATCGACGTCGACCGCTGCGTCGGCTGCGCCGCCTGCGTGGCCGCCTGCTACGTCGAGAACAACCTTCCGATCGTCGGCGAGAACCAGGTCCGCAGCGGCCGCATCATGGGCTGGCTGCGCATCGAGCGCTGGATCGGTGACGGCTCGCTCGAGGGCGGCGAGGGCCTCGACCCGATCATCCCGGACTACGAGAACCTCCCGTCCGTGGACGTGCGCCACGTCGCGATGCTCTGCCAGCAGTGCGGGGCGGCGCCCTGCGAGCCGGTCTGCCCGGTGATCGCGACCTTCCACAACGAGGAAGGCCTCAACGGGATGATCTACAACCGCTGCATCGGCACGCGCTACTGCGCCAACAACTGCCCGTACAAGGTCCGGCGCTTCAACTGGTACGACTACCAGATCGAGAACTGGCCCGAGCCGATGCCGCTCATGCTCAACCCGGACGTGACGGTGCGTGGCCAGGGAGTCATGGAGAAGTGCACCTTCTGCGTGCAGCGCGCCGCCGCGGCGCGCCAGACCGCGAAGGACGAGAGCCGCCCGATCCGGGACGGTGAGTTCACGACCGCCTGCGCCCAGGCCTGTCCCACGCAGGCGATCACCTTCGGGAACCTGAAGGACCCGGCGAGCGCCGTGGTCCAGAAGTCGGCCGATCCGGTGCGGAGCTACCACTCTCTGCACGAGCTCAACACCCGGCCCGCGGTCACCTATCTCGCCCAGGTGACGCGCGGACCGGTCGAGGGGTAGGGGATGACGCCTCCGCCGCCGCCCGCCGCCGGCTCCGTCGCCGCCATGATCCGGCCGACGCCGCAGCACGCGGACCCGCAGACCAACCAGGACATCCTCTCGGTGTTCCTGGAGCGGCCCGGCCTCGGCTGGCTGCTGCTCCTGGGTCTGTGCCTCTCCGGTCTGGTCGCCGGCGCCGTCACCTGGATCTACCAGATCTACGTGGGGCTCGGGATCGCCGGCTACTCGCACCCGATCTTCTGGGCCGCCTACATCGTCACCTTCGTGTTCTGGGTCGGCATCGCCCACGCCGGCACGCTGATCTCGGCGATCCTCTACCTGTTCCGGGCCAAGTGGCGCAACGCCATCAACCGCTCCGCGGAGGCGATGACGATCTTCGCGGTCTTCACCGCCCAGCTCTTCCTCGGCATCCACATCGGCCGGATCTGGAAGGCCTACTTCATCCTCCCGTACCCGAACCAGCGCGCGCTCTGGGTGAACTTCAAGAGCCCGCTGCTCTGGGACACCTTCGCGATCAGCACCTACACGCTGATCTCGATCATCTTCTTCTACGTGGGCCTGCTGCCCGACCTGGCGATCGCCCGCGACCGCACCACCGGCTGGCGCCGGCTGCTCTACGGCGCGCTCTGCCTCGGCTGGCAGGGCACGGCCCGCCAGTGGAAGGCCCACACGCGGACGGTCCTGCACCTCTCGGGCCTCGCGACGCCGCTCGTGCTGTCGGTGCACTCGGTCGTGTCCTGGGACTTCGCGATGGCGCTGGTGCCCGGCTGGCACGCGACGATCTTCGCGCCCTACTTCGTGGCCGGCGCGATCTTCTCGGGCTTCGCCATGGTGCTCACGGTGATGATCCCGGTGCGCCGGATCTTCGGCCTCGAGCACCTCATCACCGACTACCACTTCGAGAACATGAGCCGCTTCCTGCTGCTGACGAGCTGCATCGTCGGCTACGCGTACGGGATCGAGTACTTCATCGCCTGGTACAGCGGCGTCGAGGCGGAGCGCACGAGCTTCTGGCTGCGTGCCTTCGGCCCGTACTGGATCTCCACCTGGATCATGATCATCTGCAACGGCGTGGTTCCCCACGTCTTCTGGTTCAAGAAGGCGCGCACCCACGTCCCGACGATCTTCGTGGTCTCGACGCTGATCAACATCGGGATGTGGTTCGAGCGTTACGTGATCATCATCACCGGCCTCTCGCGGGAGTTCAATCCGGCGGTCTGGGGCCACTACACGCCGCAGATCGCGGAGCTGCTCATCATCGCCGGGAGCTTCTCCTTCTTCAGCACGGCCTTCCTGATCTTCCTGAAGCTCTTCCCGGTGATCGCGATCTCCGAGGTGAAGGAGCTCGAGATCCACGCCCGCAGCCACGCGCACGGCGCGCAGTCGGAGGCGCACTGAGATGCCCACCCTGGTCGGGGTCTTCGACGATCCGCAGGACGTCGCCGAGACGGTGAAGCGGCTCAAGGGCCGCGGCTTCGCCAAGCTCGAGGTCTACTCGCCGGCCCCCTTCGAGGAGGTGGAGCTGGCGGTGGACCCGAAGCCGAGCCGGGTGCGCCTCTTCACCCTGGTGGGCGGCCTGCTCGGGGTCGTCACCGGCTACGCGATGACGATCTGGATGTCGCTCGACTGGCCGATCGTGATCGGCGGCAAGCCCTTCGCCGCGATCCCCACCTACACGGTGATCGCCTTCGAGCTCACCATCCTGTTCGGCGGCATCTTCACCCTGCTCGGGCTGCTGGCGGTGGGGCGCCTGCCCTCGCTGAAGCTCGATCCCGGCTACGACGCGCGCTTCTCGGGCGACGAGTTCGGCGTCGCGGTCGAGGTGCCCGAGCGCGACGTGAGCGAGGTCGACGGGCTCATGCGCGCGCACCACGCCAAGGAGGTGAGCCTTGTCCCGGCCTAGCCCCCGGTGGCGCGTCGCCCGCCTCCAGGGCGCCGTCTTCGCGGTCGTGACGCTCGTCTCCACCGGCTGCTGGGAGCAGTGGTCGGACTCCTGGTGGCCCCAGATGAAGTGGCAGCGGGCGGTGCAGGCCTTCGAGCTCCAGGGCCGGCCCGGCGACCCGGATCGCCAGCTCGGCAACCTGGTGCCGCCCGAGGGCAGCGTGCCGGTCGGCCAGCCCTTCCAGATCAGCACGGCCACGCCGGCCGAGGGTGCCGCGCTCGCGAATCCGACCGCCCCGAGCCTCGCCTCGCTCGACAACGGCAAGCGGCAGTTCACCGTCTTCTGCGCGCCCTGCCACGGCCCGGCCGGGCTCGGCGACGGGCCGGTCGCGGGGCCGCCCTACGGCAAGGGGCCCTTCGTCGGCGTGCTCCCGATCGCGGGCCCGATCGGCAAGGCCCTCACCGGCGCCTTCAGCGACGGCCACCTCTACACGGTGATCGCGCAGGGCGTGCGGCGCATGCCGAGCTACCAGCGCATCCCGTCGAGCGACCGCTGGGACATCGTGAACTACATCCGTTACCTGAACGGCCAGGTGCCCGGCCCGCAGCCGGCCCAGACGGCCGCGCTCGCCGCTCCCGCCGCTCCCGCAGGACCGGCGGCCCCGGCCGCGCCCGCAGGACCGGCGGCCCCGGCCGCGCCCGCAGGACCGGTGGCCCCGGCCGCCTCGGCCACCCCCGGAGGTGCCCAGTGATCGCCGCCCCGCTCGTGACCGAAGAGGTGCGCCCGCGCCCGATCCCGGGCCTGTGGCTCGCGATCTGCCTCGGCCTGGTGGCGCTCGGCGTGATCGCCTTCGTGGTCGGCCTCGGCTCCGACGCCGACACCGCGTGGCGTGCCTTCCACGTGAACTACCTCTTCTTCGGCGCGCTGGCGCAGGGAGCCGTCGTCGTCGCGTGCTCCTTCACGATCGTGGGCGCGCGCTGGACGGGCCCGGTGCACCGGCTGGCCGAGGCGCTCGGCGCCTGGGTGCCGCTCACCGTGGTGCTCTTCCTGGTCTCCTGGCTCGGCCGCGAGAGCGTGTACTCGCCCTGGCTCCACGGGGCGCCGCCGGGCAAGGAGGCGTACCTGAACGCCGCCCGCCTGTTCTGGATGGACCTCGCGATCTTCGTCCTGCTGGCGGTGCTCTCGCTCGCGTACCTCTACTACTCGATCCGCCCGACGCTCGGCCCGGTCGCCGAGGGTGGCGGGTCCGGGCTCCTGCGCCGCTGGGCCGCGGGCTGGCAGGGGGAGGCCGCCGAGGTCGAGCGCTGCGGGCGCAAGACCCGCGTGCTCGCGCCGATCCTCTGCCTCTCCTACGCCCTCGGCTGGAGCTTCATCGCCTTCGACCAGGTGATGTCGCTGTCTCCCACCTGGTACTCGAACCTGTTCGGCGCCTACGTCGCCTGGGGCGGCTACCTCGCCGGAGTCGCTGCAACGGCCCTCGTGGCCGTGCTGCACATCCGTTCGCCCGGGCTCGAGGGGGAGATCACCAAGGCGCGCATGCAGGACCTCGGCAAGATGATCTTCGCCTTCTCGATCTTCTGGATGTACCTGTTCTTCTCGCAGTACCTGGTGATCTGGTACGCGAACCTGCCCGAGGAGACGCAGTTCTTCGAGGCGCGCCTCGGCAGCCAGTTCCTGGTCGACAAGTCCGGGATCAACGAGCTGTACCTGATCCAGACCTGGGGCCTCGACAAGTTCTGGGAGCGGCTCCGCGAGCCCTACGTCAAGATCAGCCTCTTCGTGTGGGCGTGCCTCTGGATCGTGCCGTTCTGGGTGCTGCTCGGGCAGCGGCCCAAGCGCACGCCGGCGATCCTCGGCTCGGTCGCGGCGATCATGCTCTTCGGGTTCTGGCTCGAGCGCAACGTGCTGGTGTGGCCCTCGCTGGTGCCCGCGGATTCGTGGTCTTGGCTGGGCTTCGTGCAGGTCGGGATCGCGGCCGGCTTCCTCGGCGCCTTCGCGCTGGTCTTCCTGCTCTTCAGCCGCCGGCTGCCCTCGCTTCCGGTGCCGAAGCGCTCGTAGCCCGCGGGGCTTCCGCAGGGCCGGGCGCTAGCTTCCGCTCGTGAGCGCCGTCGGCCTGGAGCGATCCGAAGTCCGCTTCCCGCTGCGCCCCGGGCGGGGGGAGGTGGCGCTGCACGCGAGCGGGTTCCGGCACCCCGCCTCGTCCTGGACGCGTGCCGAGCGCTTCACCGCCTACCGCGACGTGACGCATCTCCAGGTCGGATCCCGCCAGCTCCGGATCGGGACCCGGCAGGGGGTGTGGATCCTGCCCCGGGCGTGGTTCGTGGAGGCCGGCGGCGCGGAGCAGCTCGTGCGCGCGCTCTGCGAGCGGATCGCGGCCGCGCCGGACGGGCGCGCGCAGCTCGCCGCGATGGCCGACGCCGAGGAGCTCCTCCACGAGCCGCGCCGCCTGCGCGTGGCGCCGGGGGTGGCCGCGCTGTGCATCGGGGTGTTCGGGCTCGGCCAGTGGCTCGGCCCGATCGTGCACCACGCGGGCTTCATGAGCCCGCTGCTCGCGGCGGACGGCGAGCCGTGGCGGCTGCTCACCGCGAACTTCCTGCACGCCGACGGGACGCACCTGACCCTCAACGTGTTCGGGCTCCTCGCGCTCGGCGCGCTCGTCGAGCGCCCGCTCGGCGCGCTGCGCACGGTGCTCGTGCTGGGGATCTCGGGGGTGGCCGCGACCGCCAGCGCCTGGCTCGCCGGCTACGACGCGCTGGTCGGCGCCTCCGGCATGGTGGCGGGGCTCGCGGGCGCGCTGCTCTGGCTCGAGCTGCGCCGCGCCGAGCTCCTGCCGGCGGGCTGGCGCATCCCGCGCCGGGCCTTCCTCGCTGCGCTCGCCGCCGACGCGCTCCTGCCGCTCGCGCTCCCGATCGTGGCAGGGGCCGCCCACGTCTCGGGCTTCCTGGCCGGCGCGCTCGCCGCCGGCCTGTGCGCGGGCCGCGGGCTGCGCCGCGAGCCCATGCGACCCGACGCGCTGCTCGCCGTCGGCCTGGTGGCCGCGATCGTGCTGGCCTCGCTCGTGAGCGCGGGACGCCTGGTGTTCGGGACCTCGGCCTGGGAGGGGCACGCCGAGCGCCTGCTCGAGGCCGAGCGGCCGCCCGCGCTGATCCTGAACGACGCCGCCTGGCTGATTGCCACCGCCGACCATCCGAGCGAGCGCGCGCTTACGGGCGCCGTCGAGCTGGCCGAGCGCGCCGTGCGAGCGACCGGCGGCCAGGACCCGAACGTCCTCGACACGCTCGCCGAGGCGCAGTGGCGCACGGGTGACGAGCGTGGCGCGCTCGACACGATCGACGAGGCGATCGCGCTCCAGCCCGAGGAGCCCTACTTCCGCGAGCAGCGCCGCCGCTTCACCGGCGAGCGCGCCGCCGCCGACCGTCCCGAGCCGCCCGAAGGCTGGCTCCCTCCCGCGGCGCCGGTTCCCGCACCCTGGGAGCATTCCGAGGAGCCGGGCGTCTCGATCTGAGCGGTCCCGCGGCGGACCCCCTCCGGATCAGCCGCCGCCGCTGAAGGAGTCGCAGTCGTCGGCGACGACGACCCGGCCGTGGTAGGCGGCCTCGACCGAGGTCTCGAGCTGCTCGTCGAACATCGGGGGCGGGCGCAGGCGGGTCAGCACGAGCAGCGGCACGCCGGCCCGCTCGGCGAGCACGCCGGCGTCGGCGGTCGCGAGGTGCAGGGCGGCCTCGCGGCGCAGCCGCTCGGCGTCGGGGTCGCCGGCCTCGATCACCGCGTCGACGGGCGCGCGGAAGAAGCCCTCGGTGGCAAGGAGCCCGGCTCCGCGGGCGAAATCCGCGACCGCCTCCGGCTCCGGCCCCGCGCCGGTCACCACCAGCGCGAGCGCGGCCGCCGGGCCCTCGGCCGGGCGCTCGAAGCGCCAGGCGAGGCTCGGGAGCGGCCGCGCGCCGGCGTCGCCGGCCCGCACCACGACGCCGTCCTCGCGCGTCTCGCTCCAGCCCGCCGTCGCCTCGACGACCTCGAGCGCTGCGCCGGCGGCCGGCAGCCCGACCTCGCGGGCGAGCGCCTCGATCGCCGGTCCCTGGGCGGCGCGCACGGCGTCGGCCAGGGCCTGCGTCCCGGGCGGGCCCACCAGCCGCAGCGGCGTGCTCCGCGCCGACAGCCAGCCGGTCAGCAGCAGGTCGTCGACGCCCAGGGTGTTCTCGGGCAGCAGGCTCGTCAGGTAGAGCGTGTCGGGCTGGGAGGTGCGGATCGCGCAGCGGCGCAAGGCCTCCGACACCCCGCGCCCGGCGTCGACCAGCGCGATGCGCGTCGCGAGGCCCACCGCGGTGACCGGCCCGAGCCGCCGCGGGTTCTCGTAGGCGCTGCCCGTCCCGACCGTCACCAGCGTCAGCGTCTCGAAGCGCCGGTCCTCGAGCCACGCCACGTCCTTCGCGAGGTCCTGGAAGCGCCAGGTCGCCCAGACCGAGAAGACGCTCGCGACCAGCGCGAGGAGGCCGAAGCCGAGGATCAGGAGCCGGGCCGTCATCCGTCGAAGACGACCGTCTTGTTGCCGTACACCAGGATGCGGTCCTCGAGGTGCCCGCGGACGGCACGCGCCAGCACCAGCTTCTCCAGATCGCGGCCCTTGCGGATCAGGTCGGAGACCGAGTCGCGGTGCGAGCAGCGCGCCACGTCCTGGTCGATGATCGGCCCCTCGTCGAGATCCGAGGTGGCGTAGTGTGCGGTCGCACCGATCAGCTTGACGCCGCGCTCGTGCGCCTGGTGGTAGGGCTTGCCGCCCATGAAGGCGGGCAGGAAGGAGTGGTGGATGTTGATGATGCGCGCGGGGTAGGCCGCGATGAACTCGGGCGAGAGCACCTGCATGTAGCGAGCGAGGACGATCAGATCGATCCCGAGCGCCTCGATGCGCGCGATCTCGCGCTGCTCCTGGGCGCGCTTGGTCCCGGCCGTGATCGGGTACACCTCGAAGGGGATCCCGAACTGCTTCGCCACCGGCTCCAGATCCGGGTGGTTGCTCACGATCAGGGGGATCTCGCAGGCGAGCTCGCCGCCGCGCTGGCGCAGCAGCAGGTCGTAGAGGCAGTGGTCGTAGCGGGAGACGAACAACGCCATCCGCTTCGGGCGCTCGGCGAGGGCGAGCCGCCAGCGCATCGTGAAGCGTTCCGCCGCCTCCCGGATCGCCGTCTCGAGCGCGGTGCGGTCGGTGTGGATCTGCGCGAGGTCGAAGCGGATGCGCTGGAAGAACATGCCGGCCACCGGGTCGGTGTGCTGATCGGCGTCCAGGATGTTGGCGCCGTGGCCGTAGAGGAGCTGCGCCAGGGCGGCCACGATCCCGCGCCGGTCCGGGCACGAGACGAGCAGGGTGGCGATCGCTTCGCGGGGCGGGCCCGGCATGGCGCGGCGCAGTCTAGCCGCTGGTTGCGGGATCGGGCCGGGGGGCGAAGAGCGTGGTACCGTGGGGCCCGACAGGGGGTCTCACTCACTCCCGAGTTCCGTCCCGGCCGACATGGGGTCGGTCGTGCGGGGCGCCCCGCGGCGGCGGGCGCGGCGACTGCCAGCACCGCGGGACCCGATGCAGAGTCTGGGCTCTGCTGGGTGTGTCCCACGCCGAGACGAGGAGGTGATTCGGTGGGAAAACGTCATGACACTACGGCGAGTGAGGTGGCGGCGTCCTGATCGCCGTACCGAATCGCTGATGCAGTCTCGGTGATTTGCTCGGGACACGACGTCCCAGCGCCACCGACCCCGGGAGCGCGGAGCCGTAGCCGCTGTGGGATCCGAGGTCCACGGACCCCGGATCTGCTCCCGGGGTTCCTGCACCGCGCAGCGAGGCGGAGCCGAGCGGAGCCCATCGGCCGCTCCCGCGCTGGCAACCAGCCCCCGGCGTATACTTGCCGCCCATGCCCGGCGTGCCTGCTCCCAACCGCGACCCGCTGACGCCCCTGACCCTCCTCGAGCGCACCGTCCGCGTCTTCCCGGAGAAGCTCGCCGTCGCCTACGGCGAGCGGCGCTGGACCTGGGCGGAGTTCGGCGCCGAGATCGCGCGCATGGCCGGTGCGCTGCGCCGCGCAGGGGTCGAGCCCGGGGATCGCGTCGCCTTCCTCGCGCCGAACGTGCCGGAGCTCCTGGCCGCGCACTTCGCCGTGCTCCAGCTCCACGCAGCGCTGGTCGCGATCAACACGCGCCTCCAGGCCGAGGAGGTCGGCTACATCCTCGAGCACTCGGGCGCGAAGGTCGTGATCGTCGACCCGGAGCTGGCTCCGGCGGTGGCGGGGATCCCGCAGCCGCTCGCCACGCGCCCCACGCTCGTCAACCTCGAGGACCCCGTGGCCGGGGTCACCGGCAGGCCGCTGGACGGCCCCACCTGGGAGGAGTTCGCCGCCGGCGCCGAGCCCGTCCCGCTCCGCAACGACCTCGACGACGAGGACCGCGTCACCTCGATCAACTACACCTCGGGCACCACCGGCCGCCCGAAGGGCGTCCTCTACACGCACCGCGGCGCCTACCTGAACGCGCTCGGCGAGATCATCGTCCACGGCCTCGACCGCGACTCGGTGTACCTGTGGACGCTGCCGCTCTTCCACTGCAACGGCTGGTGCTTCCCCTGGGCGGTGACGGCGGCGGGCGGCACCCACGTGATGCTGCGCCGGGTCGACCCGCCCGAGGTGCTGCGCCGGATCCGCGCGCACGGCGTCACCCACTTCAACGGCGCGCCGACCGTCCTGCTGATGCTCGCCGAGCACCCCGATGCCAAGGGCGTGCGCTTCGACCCGCCGGTCCGCGTCGCGACGGGCGGCGCGCCGCCCTCGCCGACCCTTCTCGCCCGCATGGAGGCGCTCGGCGTCCGCGTGATCCACCTCTACGGCCTCACCGAGACCTACGGCCCCCACGTCTACTGCCAGATCCAGCCCGCCTGGGAGGGGCTCGACGTCGAGGCGAAGGCGCGCGTGATGTCCCGGCAGGGCGTGCCGTATCACGTGGCGACGCACCTCCGGGTCGTCGACGAGCAGATGCAGGACGTCCCCGCCGACGCCGCCACGCTCGGCGAGGTGGTGATGCGCGGGAACAACGTGATGAAGGGCTACTACCGCGATCCGGAGGCGACCGAGAGGGCCTTCGCCGGCGGCTGGTTCCACTCGGGCGACATCGGCGTCGTCCACCCCGACGGGTACGTCGAGCTGCGCGACCGCAAGAAGGACATCATCATCTCGGGCGGCGAGAACATCTCGACGATCGAGGTCGAGCACACGATCGTGAAGCACCCGGCGGTGCTCGAGTGCGCGGTCGTCGCGATGCCGCACGAGAAGTGGGGCGAGGTGCCGAAGGCCTTCGTCACGCTGCGTCCCGGCGCGAGCGCCAGCGCGGAGGAGATCGCCGCCTTCTGCCGCGAGCGCCTCGCGCACTTCAAGTGCCCGAAGGCCGTCGAGTTCGGGGATCTGCCCAAGACCTCGACCGGCAAGATCCAGAAGTTCCGGCTGCGCGAGAAGGAATGGGCCGGCCGCGAGGGGCGCATCTACGGCGGCAAGGGCTGAGCGGGCCGGGCCTCGATGGCCGGCCGGCGGGGAAGCGCTAGAACCGGGTTCGGCGGCTGCCCTGATGGACGAAGGCGAGCTCACGGTCTGGACCCTCGGGCACTCGTCCCGGACCCTCGACGAGTTCCTCGAGCTGCTCCGCGCCAACGGGATCGAGGCGATCGCCGACGTGCGGCGATATGCGGCCTCGCGCAAGCACCCGCACTTCGCGGGCGAAGCGCTCCGCGGCGCCCTCGCGGAGATCGCAGTGGAGTATCTGCCGCTGCCGGAGCTCGGCGGCCGGAGGCGCCCGCGCCCGGACTCGCACAACACCGCCTGGCGCAACGAGTCGTTCCGGGGCTATGCGGACTACATGGAGACCGACGCCTTCCGCGCGGGCCTCGCGCGCCTGCTCGAGCTGGCCGGCCGCCGGCGGACCGCCGTCCTGTGCGCGGAGGCGGTCTGGTGGCGCTGCCATCGCTCGCTGATCGCCGACGCCCTGAAGGCGCGCGGCGTTGGCGTTCGACACATCCTCGGCGGGAAGCGGACCGAGTCCCACCCCTACACCTCCGCAGCACGTCTGGAGGACGGCCGGTTGTCGTATTCCGCATGACGGGGAGGCCGGCCGCCATGAAGGACGAGGTCCCTCCACATGCTGCCTCGCTCATCGCTGCCACAGCTCGGCAGCGCTCGCGTCGGCCGCGGCGTCGCTGACGAGCCGGGGCGGGAGTGCGGCGGCGGCAGCGGCGAAGGCGGCGGCAGCGGCGTCGGTCCGGCCCGCGACGTAGAGGGCGCCGGCGCGCTGGAGGAAGGCGCCGCCGGCTCCGGCGCGCGCGGCGTCGACCGGCAGCGCCGGCCAGAGGGGATCGCCCGCAGCCGCCGCGGCGCGCAGCGACTCCGCGAAGCGGACCCAGGCGAGCCCGACGAGCGGGTCGACCTTGCCGCGCCGGCCCCCCGCGTGGCCGCGCGTGGCGAGCGCCTCGAGCACGGGGCGGTCGTCGCTGTTGCGCGGCACGCCGGCGAGAACGGGGGCGAGCGCGGCGAGGGGACCCACGTAGAGCGCCCAGGGGCCGAGCGGGTCGGCGATCCAGCGGTCGCGCTCGCCGCGCCGGCCGAGGGCGGCGGCAGCGGCCGACACCGCCGCCGGGTCGGGCGGCGCTCCGGCGAAGCCGACCAGCGCGACGATCGGGAAGCTCCCGAAGAAGTCGCCGCGGAAGACCGCGCTGGCCGGGAACGCGTCGAGGAAGGTCGCGGCGATCGTCTGCAGCTCGGGGAGCGAGAGCTGGTAGAGCGGGAGCCACTGGCAGAACACGCCCTGCGGGCCGAGCCGTGCGCGCACCGCGCCGAAGTGCTCGCGGGCATAGAGCGCACCGGCCCCTGCGTGCCAGGGTACGAACAGGTCGCCGATCACGACGTCGAAACGCTCCTGGGTGTTGCGCAGGAAGTTGCGGGCGTCGTCGAGCACGACGGTGGTTCGCGGATCGGTGTAGACGCCGCGATTCGCGTCCGCGAACCAGCGTGAGCCGGTGCGGGCGACGGCGGGGATCCGCTCGACCAGCGCCAGCGAGCCGATCGGGTGCGCGAGCGCCGCCCCCGCGCTGATCCCGGTGGCCGAGCCGGCGTGTGCCACGCTGCGTGCGCCGGGCGCCAGGAGCAGCGCGAGATGCGCCTGCCGCTCGTGGTGGACGCGCTCGGCGGTGCCGCCGAGGGCGTAGTGGCCGTCGACCCGGATCAGCCGCTCGCCGTCCCGCTCGATCACGGCGACGACCCCGGCCGCACCGGTCTCGGCCGCGCGCACGCGCTCGCCCGGCGCCGTCGCGGTGAGCGGCACGGCCGCCGGCGAGGCGAGCCCGGCGACGGCGAGCGCGCCCGCTGCGAGGCCGGCGGCCCGCGCGCCCCAGCGCCCCCGGGCGGGATCGGGAAGCGCGAGGGCTGCCAGCGCCCAGGCCGCGGCGATCGGCAGGAAGGCGAGCCAGGGCCCGAGCGCGGGCAGGAGCACCCAGGGCGCCAGGAGGGCGCCGGCGATGGCGCCGAGCGTATTGGCGGCAGCGAGGCGGCCGAGGAGCGTGCCGGGCGCGGTGCCGGCCGGCGCGCCGCGGGCGGCCTCGACGAGCAGCAGCGGGTACACCGCGGAGCCGGCCAGCAGGAGCGGCCCGGCGCTGGCCGCGACGGTGGCGAGCGCGGCGGCCAGGTACGGGAGCCCCGGCGCGCCGGCGCCGACGTAGCCGAGCCCGCCGGTCGCCCGTGCGAGCCAGGCGGGGAAGGCGGCGGTCGCGAGCGCGGCCAGGGCGAGCGCCGCGCCGAGCGCGGCGCGCACCTCCCCCCCGGTCCGCCGCGCCAGCCAGGCGGCGGCCGCGCTGGCCAGGGTGATCGCGAGCAGCACGGCGACGAGCACGGCGCCGAAGGCGAAGCTCGACTGGTTCAGGACCTGCGCGAAGGCCTGCACGAGCAGCACCTGCGCGGCGAAGGGAGCCAGGCCCGAGAGCAGCGCGAGCGCGAGCGCGGCGCCCGGCGCGAGGGCGCCGCCGGGCCCGCTCGCGGTCGCGGCCCGGCGCTGCCGCTTGCGCGGCGCCGCCTCGACCTCGCTCGCGCCGCCCCGGCCGGCGCCCGCGCGGCGCGCCATCGCGAGCGCGCCGCCGCCCGCGGCGAGCAGCGCCGTGATCGCCAGGGCATAGGTGGCGCGGACCCCGATCGCGCCCGGCAGCCAGAAGGCCGCCAGCGCGGTGCCGGCGGCGGCCCCGAGCGTGTTGCCCGCGTAGAGCGCCGTCGCGCGCGCCCCGAGGCGGGACAGGGCCGGAGCCGCGGCAGCACCGATCGCCGGGAAGGTGGCGCCGAAGCAGGACGCGGCGGGCAGCGTGGCGGCGAGCGCCACCGCGAAGCGCGCGGCCGTGAGCGCCGCGGGCGCCGTGCGCAGCGCGTCGTAGGCCGGCGCGAGCGCGAGCTCGCCGAGCCGCAGGAGCAGCGGGACGCCCGCTGCCGCCAGCGCTGCCGAGAGCTCGAGCCGGCCATACACCGCGAGCGGAACGCGCCAGCCGGGCGCCCGGCGCGCTGCCCACCCGGCTCCGAGCGCGTGCCCGGCGAAGAACGCGACCAGCGTCGCCGAGGCGGCCGGCGCCGTCGCGCCGAGCAGGAGACCGAGCCAGCGCATCCAGATCGTCTCGACCGCCACCGCGCCGAGGCCGGAGAGCAGGTAGAGCAGGAGGAGACGCCGCAAGGGCCCTCAGCGCCCGCGCGCCCGGACACCGACCCCGATCTGCCGCAGGAGCCCGGCTGCGATCGTGCTCAGCACCGGCCGGCCTCGGCGAGCGCGCGCTCGACGAGCGCGACGTCCGCCGGCACGTCCACCGGGACGCTCCGCCAGCCTTCGATCACCGCGACGCGGATCGCATGGCCGTGCTCGAGCGCGCGCAGCTGCTCGAGTGCCTCGATGCGCTCGAGGGGGGTCTGCGCGAGGCGCACGAACTCGAGCAGGAAGGGCCGCCGATAGGCGTAGAGGCCGACGTGCTGGAGCCAGGGGGTGCCGGACGCGCCGCCGGCGGGCTCGCGCGGAAAGGGAATCCGGCTGCGCGAGAAGTAGAGTGCGCGCCCGCGGCGGTCGAGCACCAGCTTGACCCGGTTCGGATCGTCGAGGCCCTCGGGCCCTGCGGGATGGGCAACCGTCGACATCGCCGCGCCGGGGTCCTCCTCGAGCGCGGCGACGGCGGCGTCGATCACCGGCCCCTCGATCAGCGGCTCGTCGCCCTGGATGTTGACGACCAGGTCGGCCTCGACGCCGGCGGCGGCCTCGGCGATGCGGTCGGTGCCGGTCGGGTGGTGGGCGCCGGTGAGCACGGCCTCGGCGCCGAAGCCGCGGCAGGCGGCGGCGATGCGCTCGTCGTCGGTCGCGACGAGCACCCGCCCGAGCCGCCTCGCGCTGCACGCGCCCTCCCACACCCGCTGGACCAGGGGCTTGCCGGCGATCGGCGCCAGGGGCTTGCCCGGGAAGCGGGAGGCCGCGAAGCGGGCGGGGATGACGCCGACGGCGCGCACGCGCGCATGCTAGCAGCCGGACCCCCTCCGCCGGCCGCGCAGCACGAGCGCCGCGCGCGATCGGGCCGGCGGCCGGCGCGCGTTCCGATTACATTCGGGCTCGTGACGCCCCCCAGCCCCGAGCCCGGCCCCGGCCGCGTTCTCACCGTCTCGTCCAACAAGGGCGGGGTGGGGAAGACCACCCTCGCCACGAATCTCGCGATCTACCTGCGCGCGCTCCACGAGGAGCTGCCGATCCTGATCCTCTCGCTCGACGACCAGGGGATCATCGAGCGCATGTTCGGCCTGGGCGCCCGCCCGCCCGGCGACGGCAACGTGAAGCACGGCTGGGCGGAGCGCAGCTTCGAGCGGATGGTCCACCTCGGCCAGTACGGGGTCCACTACGTGCCCTCGGCGCCCGACTCGGCGCTGCTCAAGGCGCGCGCCGAGGATCCCCACACGCTGCGGCGCATCCTCGAGCGCACCGAGTGGCCGGGGCTCGTGATCCTCGACACCAAGAGCGACCTCGAAGGCCTGACCCGCAACGCGCTCCACGCGGCCGACCGCGTCCTCGTGCCGGTCGCCGACCGGGCGTCGCTCGAGGAGGCGGGGAAGGTCTTCGCGATCCTCGCGCGCGCGGGCTTCCCGGACCGCGCGCGCGTGGTGCTGACGCTGGTCGACCGGCGCACCCACCTGGAGTCGACCGGCGAGGAGCTGGCGGAGCGGCTGCGCGACGAGGTGCTCCGGCGTGGCTGGCCGATCTGCCAGGCGTCGATCTCGCGCAGCCCGCGGGTCGAGGCGCTGAACTCCGAGGGCGGCGAGCCGCTCTCGATCCTGCACGCGGCGCGCGGCACCAGCGTGCACCGCGAGCTGCGCGAGCTGGCCGAGGAGGTGGCCAAGGACCTCGGCCTCGGCCCGGGCGGGCGCCTGCCCCGCAGCGTGCCGCCGCGCGCAGCGGCCGGCGCACGCAGCGCGATCTCCGACTTCAAGGCCGCGCTGCTCCGCAACCGCTTCCGGCTCTAGACGCGCAGGACCACCGCTGCCGGCAGGTCCGCAGGCCCCGGCGCGCGATTCCTCAAGCCGGCCGGCGGCCGAGCAGCGCGAGCCCGGCGAGCCCGACCAGGCCGAGCCCGAGCGCCGGGACCGTGCCCGGCTCCGGGACCGGGGCCGGCTCGAAGCTGAGGCCGTCGATGCCGAAGTCCAGGCCGCTGAAGACGGCGCGCCGGATCCCGCCGAGCTGCTCGAGGCCGAGGAAGTTCGTGCCCCACTGCGGCAGGTCGACGGTGCCGAGCACCCGGGATTCGAGCAGCAGGTTCGAATCGTCGTAGACGTCGAGGCGTACCGTGCTGGCGGTCACGCCCGTCACGAAGGCGCCGACGCGCAGCATCAGCGCGTCGAAGGTGAAGCTGACCGAGGCGGTGCCGGACGAGGTGAAGGCGCCGAGATAGGCGTCGCCGAGCGGGACGTCCGTGCCGTCGTTCACGACCCGGGTGCCGCCCCAGTTGTTCTGCACGTCGGTGCCGAGCGCGAAGTCGTGCACGAAGGGGCCGGCCGCCGCATAGCCGGGGTTCGGGATCGGGCTCGTGAGCGCGACGGCCGTCGCGAAATGGTACGCGCTCACCGTGCCGGGATGGAGCAGGCTCGCGCCGAGCCCGAGCGGGATGTTCGGGCCGGGCGTGAGGCCTTCGAAGCTCTCGACCTGCACGAGCGGGCCGAAGGCGCCGGCGCCGATCGGCGTGGCCGCGGCGCGGCCGGCGGCGAGCGCCAGGGCGGCGGCGGTGATCGTCGTCAGGATCCTCGTTCTCGACATGGGAGCTCGTCCTCCTGCTCTCCTCGGTCGCACGATGGCCTCGCAAGGGGCGTGCCGCCGCGCGTTGCTGCTTCGCGCGTGCGCAGGCCGGCCCGCCAGGAGCGCGCCGCCACCGGAGGTTCGCGGCGCGCCGCTTCGCGCGGCGCCGCACAGCCGGCAGGCGCGCGGTGACGGCGCGCGCCGTCGCGGCGCCGCAGATCGTCACCCTGTAATTGCGCATGGATCGTGGATGGGGGTGGCCGCGCTCGCGGCGGCCGCGGCCGTCGGCCCGGAGCGAGCGGCCGCCGCGCCGCCTCCTGCGGAGGTGGCTGGCGCGGCGTCCCTCCGCCATCCTGCCCCCTCTTCTGGAGGGTTGGAGATGGCGACCTTCGGGATCCTCGTCGGCGGCGGCCCCGCGCCCGGCATCAACGGCGTGATCGGCGCCGCCGCGACCGTGGCGCTGCGCCGCGGCGCCCGCGTGCTCGGCTGCCTCGACGGCTTCAAGTGGCTGATGGAGGGCGACGGCTCGCACGTGCGCGAGCTCGCCCTCGACGACGTCGCCGAGCTCCACCTGCGGGGCGGCTCGGTGCTCCACACCTCGCGCGCCAACCCGACCAAGAAGCCCGAGCACCTGGCGAACGTCGTGAAGACCCTCGTGAGCCTCGGCGTGGACCACCTGGTCACGATCGGGGGCGACGACACCGCGTTCTCGGCGCGCCGCGTCGCCGAGGAGGCGGCGGGCCGGATCCGGGTCGCCCACGTGCCGAAGACGATCGACAACGACCTGCCGCTGCCCGACGGGATCCCGACCTTCGGCTACGAGACGGCGCGCGAGCTCGCGACCACGATCGTCGAGAACCTGCTCGAGGACTGCCGCACCACGAACCGCTGGTTCTTCGTGGTGCTGATGGGCCGCAAGTCCGGCTCGCTGGCGCTCGGCGCCGGCAAGGCGGCCGGTGCGCCGATCACGCTGATCCCGGAGGAGTTCCCGGCCGGCCCGATCCGGCTCGACGACGTCGTGCGCACCCTCGAGGGAGCCGTGGTGAAGCGCCTCGCGCGCGGGCGCACCGACGGCGTCGCCGTGATCGCCGAGGGAATCGCCGAGCGGCTCGAGCCGAAGGACCTCGCGATCCTGGAGGCCGTGCCGCGCGACGAGCACGGCCACATCCGGCTCGCCGAGGTGCCGCTCGGGCGCGTGCTGCGCGAGGGGGTGGCGAACGCGCTGGCCGCGCGCGGCGTCAAGATCGCGACCGGCGAGAAGGACGTGGGCTACGAGCTGCGCTGCAACAAGCCGACCGCCTTCGACCGCGACTACACGCGCGACCTGGGCGCCGGGGCGGTCTTCGCGCTGCTCGACGGCCAGGCGAACGTGCTGGTCACGCGCCAGGCCGAGCAGATCGTGCTGGTCCCCTTCGCCGAGCTGATGGACCCGAAGACCGGCAAGACCCGCGTGCGCGACGTCGACCCCACCCACGCCTGGTACCGCGCGGCGCGCGCGCTCCAGGAGCGCGTCGAGGCGGAGGATCTCACGGACCCGAAGCGGCTCGCGGCGATCGCGAAGGCCGCGGGGCTCTCGCCCGACGAGGCGAAGACGCGCTACGCCCCGCTCTCCTGACCGGCTCCGCAGAGCTCCACTCCCGACCTGCTCCGCAGGGTCCAGACTCCGGTCACTGGAGGTCGAGGAAGCGGCGGTAGGCGCCGCCGGGGCGGGCGGCGAGCTCGTCGTGGGTGCCCTGCTCGACGAGCCGGCCGGCCGCGAGGAAGACGATCCGGTCGGCGGCGCGGATCGTGCTGAGGCGGTGCGCGATGACGAGCACCAGGCGCCCGCGGCCGGCCTCGCGCAGGGAGGCGACCAGCGCCTGCTCGGTCTCCGGGTCGAGCGCCGAGGTGGGCTCGTCGAGGATCAGGATCGGGGTCTCGCGCACCAGCGCGCGGGCGATCGCGAGGCGCTGGCGCTGGCCCACCGAGAGCTGCGAGCCGCCGCGCCCGACCCGCGTCGCGAGCCCCTCCGGCAGGCGCGCCACGAACTCGTCGGCACGCGCGAGGCGCAGCGCCCGCGCCACCGCCGCCTCGCCCGCGCCCGGCGCGCCGAGCCGCAGGTTCTCCTCGATCGTGCCGTCGAAGAGCCAGGTCTCCTGGAACACGTACGAGACCTGCGCGCGCAGCGAGGCGAGCGACACCGCCGCCAGGTCGGTGCCGTCGGCGAGCACGCGCCCCGCGCTGGGCGCGAGGTAGCGCGGCAGCAGGTGGGCGAGGGTGGTCTTGCCGGCACCGGCCGGCCCGGCGATCGCGACGAGCTCGCCGACCCGCGCCTCGAAGCTCACCGCGTCGACGGCGAGCGTGCCGTCGGCGTGGCGATACGAGACCTCTTCGAAGCGCACGCCCTCCCGGAGCGGCGCGAGTGCCGGCACGCCGGGCGCATCGGCCTCCGCCGGAAGATCGAGGAGGCCGAAGACGCGCTCGAGGCCGGCCGAGGCGCCCTGCAGCTCGAACCACAGCGAGCCCAGCGAGAGCGCTGCGATCGCGGCCTGGGTGTAGTAGGTGAAGACGACCAGGAAGTCGCCCCGCGAGAGCGTCCCGCCGATCACGAGGTCGATCGCGTGCAGGAAGGCGTAGCCGGCCAGGGCCGCGCCCGGCACGAGCCCGAGCAGGAAGGCCGCGATTCCCGTGCGCAGCACGGCGCGATAGCGGCCGAAGCTCTGCCAGGAGTCGCGGTCGAAGCGGCCCCGCTCGCGGCCGCCGCCGCCGAGGCTCTGCACGGCGAGCACCTGGGCGAGGCCTTCCTCGGCGGTGGAGGTGGTGACGGAGCCGGCCTCCCGGCTGCCGAGCGAGCGCCGCCGCATCGACGCCGCGAAGGGCAGCGTGGCCAGGAACGCGACCGGCAGCGCGCCGAGCGCCGCCCACACGAGCGCCGGCTGGTCGCCGTAGGCGAAGTGCAGCGCGGCCGCCGCCATCGCGATCACCACCGGGGCGGCGATCGGCGTGATCAGGATCCGCCAGCAGGCGCTCGTGATCGAGGGCGTGTCGATCATCACGCGGTAGACGGCGTCGCCGATGCGCTCGTCGTCGAAGGCGCGCATCGGGAGGGCCTGCAGGCGCTCGAAGAGCCGCGCGCGGAAGTGGTGGTTGAGGTCCTGGGTGAGCCGCATCGTGTAGCGGACGTCCCAGAGCCCGAGCAGCCCGCCGGCCAGGCTGAAGCCGGCGTTCGCCTCGTTCTCGGTCCGCGTCTGGGTGTCGTGGCCGCCCGCGAGCCAGGCGTCGGCCTCGTCGCGTTCGCGCCCGCCGGCGCCGAGCGCCCCCACCACGACCAGGAGCACGAGCTGGGCCGCGAGCGTCCAGAGCAGGATCTCGAGCGCCCCGGCGCCTTCGAGCGCGGCCGCGAAGGGCCGCACGAACCACGGATAGCTCGCCGGCACCACGGGCCGGCCCTCGATCACGTGGTCGATCACGATCTTGCCGGGCCAGGCGACCAGGACCAGCGGCACCACGCTCGCCAGCACCAGCGCGAGCTTCCCGAGCACGCGCACGCGCAAGGGCGCCACGAAGCGCAGCGCGCGGGCCAGCGTGCGGGCGACGCCGGCGCTCACGCGCGCGCCCTCGCCGGCGCCCGGCGCGCGCGCCTCCTCATCGGGCGACCGCCCGCGCGCCGTTCTCGGCCTCGACGAGCCGGCGATAGGCGCCGTCCGGGCGCGCCAGGAGCTCGTCGTGACGGCCCTGCTCGACGAGATGGCCATGATCGAGCACGGCGATGCGGTCGGCGTGGCGCACGGTCGAGAGCCGGTGGGTCACGATCAGGATCGCGCGCCCGCGTCCCCAGACCGACAGGTTGCGCAGCACGCGCGCCTCGGTCTCGGCGTCGAGCGAGGCGGTCGGCTCGTCGAGCAGCAGCACGGGGGCGTCCTTCAGCACGGCGCGGGCCAGCGACAGGCGCTGGCGCTGGCCGGTCGAGAGCTTGGTGCCGCGCTCCCCGAGCGGCGTGTCGTAGCCGAGCGGCAGCTTGTCGATGAACTCGTCGGCGCCGGCCACCCGTGCGGCCGCGCGCACCGCCTCGTCGCCGGCGTCGGGCACGGCGTAGCGGATGTTCTCGCGGATGGTGGTGCCGAAGAGCAGGTTCTCCTGGAGCGCGATCGCGACGCGGCCCCGCAGGTCCGCCACCCGCACCCGGCGCAGGTCCAGGCCGTCCACCTCGACGGCGCCGCGGTCGGGATCGAAGAGCCGCAGCGCGAGCGCCAGCAGCGTGCTCTTGCCGGCCCCCGTTGCGCCCACCACCGCGGTGATCGCACCCACCGGCACCTCGAGGTCGGCCGACACCAGGGCAGGACGGTCCTCGCGATACTGGAAGCCCACCTCGCGAAAGCGCAGGCCGTGCCGCACGGCCGGCAGCGCCAAGGCGCCGGGGGCGTCCTGCACCTCGGGCTCGAGGTCGAGGATCTCGAAGACGCGCTCGAGCCCGATCACGACGTCCTGCGCGCGGCCCCAGGTGCGGAACAGGCGGCGGAGCTGGTTCGTCCCGTCGCCGAAGCGGTCGCGGAACCACTGGAAGAGCCCGAGGCTCCAGGCGCTCACGCCGGTGGTGGCGAACAGGCGCACGGCGAAGAGCTCCGCCTCGCGCGCGGTCTCGAGCGCGCCCCAGCTCACGGCCGCCGCGAGCAGCGTCGAGATGCCGGTGAAGAGCAGCACCGCGTAGAGCGCGTAGCGCGCGCGGGCGTCGAAGGCGGCGGCGAAGGCCTCGCGCGAGGCCGCCTCGAAGACCCGCTGCTCGCGCGCCTCGGCGCCGTAGGCCTTGAGGGTGCGGATCCCGGCGACGCCCTCCTGGATGCGCGCGGTCAAGGCCGCGTTGGCCTCGCGCGCGGCGCGGAAGCCGTGGCGCAGCGGCCGCGAGAAGCCCGCGCCGATCGCGAGCGACGGGATCCAGGCGGCCAGCAGCAGCAGCGCGAGCCGTGGGTCGATGGTCGCCACCAGCACGACCGCGAGGAGGTGGCTCCCGAGCGTGTAGGCCGGCGTGAGCAGCAGCACCTCGACCAGCGAGGTGACCATCGCGCTGTCCTGGGTGAGCCGGTAGATCGCGTCGCCGACGCGCGCCTCGCTGTGGTAGCGCAGCGACAGGCTCTGGAAGCGCTCGAGCAGCTCGATGCGCAGGAGCTGGTTCAGGCGCTGGAGGATCCAGACCTGGTAGTACCAGAGCGCCAGGAAGAGCGGCATCGCGACCGCGCCCACCGCGAGCGCGCCGGCGATCGACCGCCGCGCGATCACGCGCCGCAGCTCGGGGCCGAGGGCGTCGACCGCGACGCTGGCCGCCGGGTCGAGCCCGAGCAGGGCCGCCTGGAAGGCCGGCAGCGGCTCGCCCTGGAGCGCGCGGGTCCAGACGAGGTCGAGGAAGAGGAGGGACGGCGGGACGAGGAGGAGGGTCAGCAGGGCGAAGCCGGCGCAGAGCAGGAGGAGATGGCCGCGCAGGGGCCGGAGCAGGTGCAGGCAGCGCCGGATCACGGTCGCGAACTCGCCGAGGCTGGAGGGGCCGGCCCCTGCTCGGGTTTCCGCCGCCGCCGCCATCCCCGGCTAGCTGGCCAGCGCCGGGACCGAGGGCAGGATCTCGGCGGCCACGCGCTCGGCGAAGGCCTCGGGATCCGAGAGCGGGACCAGCACGAAGTGCCGGCAGCCGGCCTTTGCGAAGGCGCGCATCTGCTCGAGGCAGTCCGCGGGCCGGCCGAGCAGGCAGTACTTGCGCGCGGCCTCGCGGAAGTCGCGGGCGTAGACCCTCCCGAGCAGCTTCGCGGCCTGCTCGTGGGCGTCCTCGAAGCGCTCCGCGAGGAAGGTGAACACGAAGGCGCCGGCGGCGAAGGGCAGCGCGGTGCGTCCCGCCGCCCGCGCGCTCGCGGCGATCGCGGCCAGGTTCTCGCGATAGGTCTCCGGCGCGCACATGTGGGAGAGGTAGCCGTCGCCGAGGCGGCCGATCCGGCGCATCGCGGCCGGGGCACGCCCGCCGATCCAGATCGGTGGCAGGCCGGGACGGCCATCGGCGCGCTGCGCCGCGGGCTTCGGCGCGAGCGTGACCGGCCCGAAGCGGAAGTGCCGGCCCTCGTGCACGACGCGCTCCTCGCTCCACAGCCGCCGCAGGAGCGGGATCCCCTCCTCGAGACGCGACGCGCGCTCCGCGACCGGCACGCCGACGGCCTCCCACTCGGGCGGGAACTCGCCGCCGAGCCCGACGCCGAGCACGAGGCGCCCGCCCGAGAGGCGGTCGAGCGTGGCGGTGATCTTGGCGGCGTGGGTGGGATGGCGGAGCGCCAGCAGGTAGACGGAGGTGCCGAGCTGGATGCGCTCGGTGGCGCCCGCGGCGAAGGCGAGCGTCGTCAGCGACTCCGCGATCGGCACGTGGAAGGCCACGTGGTCGCCGACCCAGAGCGAGTCGAAGCCGAGCGCCTCGAGCCGGCGGGCCTGACGCCGTGCGGCGTCGCCCTCCTGGGCCGCCAGCACGACGCCGCAGCGGAGCGTCGGGTCGATGCGCAACACCTCGTCCAAAGGGAGCCTCCCGCTCAGAAGCGGATGCGACCGCCGCCGCGGCGCGAAGGGCCGCCGCGCAACAGGAAGCCCGCGGTCAGCCCGGCGCCGAGAAGCGACGCGCCGGTGATCAGGTAGGGCCAGCGCTCGCCGGCGCGCAGGTCGCGGTTCTCCTCCTCGAGCTGCTCGAAGAGGCGCTCGCGCTCCTCGCTGCGCGCCTGGAGCTCCTCGTCACGGCGCGCGCGCGTCTCGAGCTCGCTCTGCGCCACCGCGAGCTCCTCGCGTACCGAGGCGAGCTCGCGCTCGAGCTGCGCCACCCGCTCGACGGGCGGCGCCTCCGCCATCAGGGCGCTCTCGGGCAGCCAGCCGCTCTCGCCGCTCGCGACGCGGATCCTCGCCCAGGCACCCTTGCGCTCGAGCACCAGCACCTGGTCGCCGGTCGCGACGATGCCCATCGCCGTCGCGGTGGGCGAGGGGGTCGCACGGAAGTTCAGCTTGAGCTCGCCCCGCACCCAGGCGGGCTCGGGCGGCGGCGCGGGCTCCGCGGCGTCGGCGGGCTCGGCCACGGGCGTCGCGGGGCGAGCGGCCGGCGCAGCCTCCTGCGCCGCGGCCGGCCCGGTGAGCACGAGCAGGAGGGGGGCGAGGCGCAGCCCGCGTCGCACCCTTCCGTGTCCCCCTCCGTGTCGCACCCCCCGCACGGTGCCCTGGCGTCCTTGCATCGCTCCCTCCGCGGCGGGCGGATCGTATCGGCCCCCCGGCGGCGGCGAAACTCGGGAGGGCAGGGCCCGGAAGGGGAGGGAGCGCTGGCTCCCCGGGTAGGACTCGAACCTACGACCAATCGGTTAACAGCCGATTGCTCTACCACTGAGCTACCGGGGAACGGCCCGGAACTTAGACCTAACCCGATTCGAGCACCAGCAGCTCGAAGCGGATCTCGCGGATCTCGAACTCGCGCGTTCCGCGCGGAACCTGGACGCGCACCACCTCGTCCACGGGCTTGCCCATCAGCGCCCGGCCGACCGGGGACGTCACCGAGATCAGCCCGTTCGCCACGTCCGACTCGTCCTCGCCGACGATCGTGTAGGTGATCTCGTCGCCGCTCTCGACGTCCATCAGCAGCACCGTGGCCCCGAAGCGCACGGCGTCGGGCGACTGGCCGATGGCGTCGATCACCTGGGCGCGCGCGAGCCGGTCCTCGACCTGGCGGATCCGGCCCTCGATCTGGGCCTGGCGCTCCTTCGCCGCCTCGAACTCGGCGTTCTCCGAGATGTCGCCGTGGGCGCGCGCGACCTCGATCTCTTTCACGATCTGGAGCCGGTCGACCGTCTTGAGGCGCCGCAGCTCGACCTCGAGCTGGGCGTAGCCGCGGGGGGTCATGGGCACGCGATCCGCCATGGCGCGGACCTCCGGGTCTCTCGGGGCCGGCCGGTGGCCCCGATACACTCCCGGCAGGAGCCGGGAAGCAGAAACCGACGCCCTCGGGGGAGAGCGTCGGGCCGGGAAGCAGGCTACCCACACCCCCGCCCCCGCGCAACGGACGGGGACAGACCCGGCGATTCGGCGATTCTTTGCGGGGGCAGAGAGGGCCGAGCGGGCCGAGCGGGGAGTCGAGGACTTGAGAATCCGCCTCCTGCGCCTCGGGCTCGCGTTCTACGCCGCGCTCTGGGGGGTGGCGTTCGTCTGGAGGCACCTCGGGCAGGGAGGGAGCCTCTGGCTCGCGAGCCCGGAGTCCGAGCTCCACCTGCTGCGCCATGGCGCGTTCGGCCTCGCGGCAGGCGCGGCGCTCGTGGCGGGCTCGAGCTGGCTCACGAGTCGTTTCGCGGCGGGCGAGCGCCTCGCGCGGGCGCTCGCCGAGGCCGTCGGCCCCCTCCGCCCCGGCCAGGCGTGGATCCTGGCGCTCGCGAGCGGGATCGGCGAGGAGGCGTTCTTCCGGGGCGCCCTCCAGCCCGTCGCGGGGCTCGGGCTCACGACCCTCCTGTTCGCGCTCGCCCACTTCGTACCGCGCCGCGAGCTCTGGCTCTGGAGCGTCTTCGCGGCCGTGGCGGGGCTCCTGCTCGGCGGGCTCTACGAGCTCACGGGCAGCCTGCTCGCGCCGACCGTGGCGCACGTCGTCGTGAACGGGGTCAACCTGAACCGGCTGGTGCGGCAGTACGGGCCCGGCAGTCGCGCGCCGGGGGGTGGCCCGTAGATCTCGCCGCCGCGCATCAGGGGCAGCCGTCGGCGGGCTCGAGCCGCGCGCCCGGCGCGCGCTCAGCCGCGAGCCGGGCTCATGCGCCGGAGCCTTCCTCGTCTTCGCCTTCACCCTCGATCAGGCGCTCCTCCAGCACCCGGATCAGGTATCCCATCAGCAGCAGGTTGGGCAGCCGCTGCAGGAGCGCGCCGTCGACGCCGGCGCTGCGCCCGAAGTCCTCGCCGTACTTCTGGAAGAAGTCGAGCGTGCCGACGGGCACGTTCTTGGCGAGGACCTCGTTGATCTCCTCGACCTCGAGCTCGGCGAACAGCTCCGCGAACTCCCATGCGAGCTCCGTGTGGTCCATCGGTGTGCCGGATCTCCGCAGGGGACGAGCCGGAAAGCGGCTCGAACGGAGCGCGATCCTGACAGCAGGGCCGAACCTTGTCAACGAAATCGTCGCAGCCTCCACGACGGGAAAGTGCAGGCAGAGCGCGGGTCTGCGCGCACGTTGCGCAGCCGCGGCCGGCAGCCGGGCCCCGCTCGTGCGCGCCGCGGCTCCGCAATTCCCTGCACAGCGGAGTGCGGCGGCTCAGAGCGCCCGCTCGCCGCCGGCGGGCGGGATCCGCGCGCCTTCCGCCTCGAACAGGGCCTCGCGCACGAACAGCGGCGCGCCGCAGCGCAGCGCCAGGGCGATCGCGTCGCTCGGCCGTGCGTCCACCTCGATGCGGCGGCCGCGCGTCGAGAGGAAGATCACGGCGTAGTAGGTCCCCTCGCGCAGATCGGTCACCACCACGCGCTCGAGCGCGCCCTCGAGGTCGTCGATCAGGCGCTTCGCGAGGTCGTGGGTGTTGGGGCGGGGCGGCCGGCGGTGCTCCATCTCGGCAGCGATCGAGTGAGCCTCGGCGAGGCCGATCCAGATCGGGAGCGAGCGCGCGCCGAGGCGATCGGCGAGCAGGACGACGGGCATGCCGTTCGGGTCGACACCGATGCTGGCGACCTCGACGGCGACCTCCGCGCGCTGCGGATCGGCGCTCTGCTCGGTGCAGCCCGCGAGCAGCGCGGCGAGGAGCGGCGCCATGCGCAGCGCGAGCGAAAGCGGGGGACGGAGCGAGGCCATCGGGGCCACCTGCCAGGTGGGCGTTCCCCATCGTACCCGAGCGGGGCGGACGGTCGAGCCGAAGGCGGCGCGCGACGGCGCCGGGCGGCTCTCCTCGCGCGAACGTCACGCGCGATCCGAGCCGCCCGGCGCCGGTCCGCTGCCCCACCTCGAGCGCCATGGCCTTCGAGGCGGGAAATGGTCGGGGCGACTGGATTCGAACCAGCGACCTCTTCGTCCCGAACGAAGCGCGCTACCAGACTGCGCCACGCCCCGGTAGCCAGCGGAGGCGGCAGTATGACCCCGGGCCCGGCCAGCGACAAGCCGGCGGCGGCGGGCCCGGGCCGCGCCGCGCGCCGGCGAGGGGCGAGGGGGCGCGCGCGCCGCTCGCGCCGGACGCGCCGGCCCGTAGACTCGGGCGGCGATGCCCCACCGGATCCTCGTCGTCGACGATGAGCCCGACATCCTCGAGCTGGTGCGGCAGAGCCTCGCCGAGGCCGGCTACGCGGTCGCGACCGCCACCACCGCCCGGGACGCGATCGACGCCCTCCACCGCTCCCCGCCCGACCTGGCCGTGATCGACCTCATGCTGCCCGACCTGCCGGGCACCGAGATCTGCCGCCTGCTCCGCAGCCGCAGCGAGCTGGCCGACGTGCTGGTGCTGCTGCTCACCGCGAAGGGCGAGGAGCTGGATCGCGTCGTCGGCTTCGAGCTCGGCGCCGACGACTACGTCACGAAGCCCTTCAGCCCCCGCGAGCTCGTCCTGCGCGTGCGCGCGCTGCTGCGCCGCCGCGCGGGCACGGCGAGCGAGCGCAGCGACGTGCTCGAGCGCGGCCCCGTTCGTCTCGACCTCGGTCGCCACCGCTGCTTCGTGGACGACGAGGAGGTCCTCCTCACCGCGAAGGAGTTCGAGCTCCTCGCCACGCTGATGCGTCGGCCCGGCCGGGTGCGGACCCGCGAGCGCCTGCTCGACGAGGTCTGGGGCTCCGACGTCACGGTGACGATGCGCACGATCGACACCCATCTGAAGCGGCTGCGCGAGAAGCTCGGCAGGGGCGGGGACCTGATCGAGACGGTGCGCGGTGTCGGATACCGCTTCGCGGAGTAACGTCGGGTCGGGAGGCGTCGCGTCCCCTTGACCGGCATCCGATGGACGCTGCGGGCGGCGCTGGCCGCGGTCGTCGCGGCAGGCGCCGCGGGCGCCTGGGCTGCTGGCGCGCCGCCGCGAGCCGTCGCGGCCGCCGCGGCGGCCGGCCTGCTGGGTGCGGCGCTCGCCCGCATCGGGCTGCGCCGCGCGCTCGGCGCGCATGCCCTGGCCGTGAGCCGCTTCGCCGCCGCGCAGCGCGAGGGGCGGCTCGACGCGCGCCTGCCCGGCACCTGGGGAGGCGAGCTGCGCCCGATCGCGGAGTCGCTCAACGCGATGGCGGCGGTGCTCGCGACGCGCCTGCGTGGCGCCGAAGCGCGCGGGGCACGGCTCGAGGCGGTGATCGGCGCGATGGACGAGGCCGTGCTCGTCGTCGACGGGGCCGAGCGCGTGCTGCTCGCGAACCCGCAGCTGCGTGCGCTCCTCGGGTCGTCCGGCGACGAGCCCGCGCCGGACCGGGCATTCCTCGCCGAGCCCGCGCCGGAGGGCCGGGCGTTCCTAGAGCTCGTCCGCCAGGCCGAGGTGGTGGACGCGCTGCGCGCCGCGCTCCGCGCGGGCGAGATCCAGGAGCGCGAAGCCGCGTTCGGGCTCGCCGGCGAGCGGTGCGTGCGCTTCCGGGTCGCCCCCTTCACGCAGCCCGACGGCCTGCCCGGGGCCGTGGCGGTCTTCCGTGACGTCACCGATCTGCGTCGGGTCGAGTCGATCCGGCGCGACTTCGTCGCCAATGCGTCGCACGAGCTGAAGACACCGCTCACCTCGATCCAGGGCTACGCCGAGCGGCTCTCCGGCATGGCGCTCCCGGAGGCGGCCCGGCCGGCGGTCCACACGATCGTCGGCAATGCGAAGCGCCTGGGTGCGCTCGTGGAGGACCTGCTCGAGCTCTCGCGGATCGAGGGCGGCGCCGCGCCGAGCCGGCCCGCGCCGGTCGACGTGGCCGGGCTGGCACGCCGGCTGCTCGACGACCTCGCACCCCGCCTGCACGCCGGCGCGCTCGCGGCCGAGGTACGCGCCCTGGGCGATCCGCGCGCCTGGGCCGACCGCGGCGCCGTCGAGCAGGTGCTCGCGAACCTGCTCGACAACGCCGTCAAGTACACGCCGGCCGGGGGGAGCATCGAGGTGTCGGTGCGCCCCGGGGCCGATCAGCGCCTGCGCGTCACGGTGTCCGACACCGGCATCGGAATCCCGCGCAAGGACCTGCCGCGCATCTTCGAGCGCTTCTACCGGGTGGACCCGGGCCGCTCGCGCGCGCTCGGCGGCACGGGGCTCGGCCTCGCCATCGTGAAGCACCTGGTGCAGGCGCAGGGCGGGCAGCTCGGAGTGGAGAGCCAGCCGGGCCGGGGCTCGCGCTTCTGGGTGGAGCTGCCGCGGCCAGCGGGCCCACTGGCTCGCGCCGGCGGCTGACCGGCGCGGGCGCCTCTCTTCGCAGATCCGTCACGGAATCGCCTCCCCACCGGGATCGTGCGCCCGTATAGAGTGCGCAGATCCATCCCCGGACCGAAGCCGATCCGGGGCGCGAGGAGGGTGATGCGATGACGAGGGTGATGGCGATCGCGCTGGCCGCCGGCGCAGGGCTCGGCCTGGCGGTGCCGGACGGCGCGCGGGCCGGTGATCCCGAGGCGCCGGTGGTCGAGGAGATCCTGGGCGTGCTCCGCGAGCGGGGGATCCTCGAGCAGGCCGAGCACGACCGGCTGGTGAGCCGCTACCAGACGCAGGAGGCGGAGCGCCGCGGCACGGGGCCCCGGATCCGCCTCTCGGGCGATCTGCGCCTGCGCGGCGAGGCCTTCTGGTACGACGAGGACGCCGTCTCCGATCGCTCGAACCGCTACCGCGGCCGCTACCGGGCGCGCATCGCCGCGGACGCCGAGGTCAACGACTGGATGAGCGCGCACCTGCGGCTCGCCTCGGGGCAGGGCGACAACCGCAGCGCCAACACGAGCTTCGGCCGTCCCGGGCCCGACTTCGACTCCGACCCGATCTACCTCGACCGCGCCTCGCTCGCGCTGCGGCCGCCCGAGCACTGGCTGCCGCCCGCCACGAGCGCGGTCCTGGAAGGCGGCAAGCAGCCGAACCCCTTCCTCTGGAAGGCGGCGCGCGACTCGATGCTCTGGGACAACGACATCACGCTCGAGGGCGTCGCCCTGCGCAGCCGGGGCGAGGTCGTGAAGGGCCTCGAGCTGTTCGCGAACGCCGGCTACTTCGTGATCGACGAGTACTCGGGTACCGACATGGACCCCGAGCTGCTCGGCGCCCAGCTCGGCGCGGAGTGGGCCGGCGCGCCCTGGTCCGCCGGCCTGCGCGCGAGCGGGTACGGCTTCCGCTCGCTCGACCCGGCCTTCCTCGCGCGCGGCGAGGACGGAACCGATGGCGTCACGGCCAGCGCCGGCAACCTCCCGGGGCTCTTCGCCGGCGACAGCCTCGACGTCGGCGAGCTCGGCGGCTACGCCGGCTGGCACGGGATCGAGGGCTGGCCGCTCGTGCTCTTCGGCTACGTGTCGAACAACTTCTCGGCCGAGCGCTCGCCGCTCGCGCCCGCCGCGGGTGACGAGAGCCTCGCCTGGATGGTCGGGCTCGAGATCGGCGACAAGGCGCAGGTCGCGTCCTTCGGCGCGGCCTACATCCATCTCGAGGCCAACGCCTTCCCTTCGCAGTACGTGGACAGCAACCTCGTCGACGGCGAGACCAACCGCGAGGGCTTTGCCTTCCAGGGCATGCGCCAGATCCTGCCCCACGCCGACTTCATCGTGACCCTGTTCCTGAGCGACGCGCTCGACGACACGCTGCCGGACTTCGAGGACAGCGTCGGAGGCTCCCGGCGGATGCGGCTCCAGACCGACCTCGTGGTCGGGTTCTGAGCGGCTTCACCGATTCGTCACACGAGATCCACGGCGTCGTCGCGCCTGCCACCGCAGGGCAGGGTTAGCTTCCGCCGTGTTCCCCCGAACCCACGGAGAACGATCCCATGCGCTGCATCCGTCCGTTCGTAGGCGTGGCCCTCGCGATCGCCGTCTCGGCACCGGCGCGGGCGGCCGGGAGGATCGCGATCGACGGCTCGAGCACGGTCTATCCGGTGGCCGAGGCGGTCGCCGAGGAGTTCCAGGCCCAGGAAGAGGGCCGGATCCGGGTCACGGTCGGGATCTCGGGCACCGGTGGCGGCTTCGCGAAGTTCTGCCGCGGCGAGACCGACGTCGCAACCGCCTCGCGGCCGATCCTCGAGCAGGAGATCGAGGCCTGCAAGGCCGCGGGAATCGCGTACTACGAGCTGCCGATCGCCTACGACGCACTCACCGTCGCGGTGAGCCCGAGCAACGACTGGGTCTCCGAGATCACGGTCGCGGACCTGAAGAAGATCTGGGCACCCGAAGCGCAGGGCGTCGTCACGAAGTGGAGCCAGGTGCGGCCGGAGTGGCCGGACCGGCCGCTCGTGCTCTTCGGAGCCGGCACGGACTCGGGCACCTTCGACTACTTCACCGAGGCGATCGTCGGCAAGGCCAAGGCGAGCCGCGGCGACTACACCGCCAGCGAGGACGACAACCTCCTGGTGCAGGGCATCGAGCACGACCGGAACGCGCTCGGCTACGTCCCCTACGCCTACTACCAGCCGCACAAGGAGCGCCTGAAGGCGCTCGCGATCGTCGCGAAGCCGGGAGGGAAGGGCGTCCTGCCGAGTCTGGAGGCCGTGAAGAGCGGCGCCTATCAGCCCCTCTCGCGCCCGCTCTTCGCCTACGTGAGCGCGCAGGCCGCCGAGCGGCCGGAGGTCGCGCGCTTCGTCGGCTTCCTCCTGCGCGAGGGACCGGCGCTGATCGAGGAGGTCGGCTACCTGCCGCTGCCGGCGGAGGCGTACCAGGCGGTGCGCGAGCGCTTCGCGGGGAAGAAGGCCGGGACGGTCTTCGGGGGCGTGCCGGAGGTCGGCGTGCCCGTCGAGGGGCTCTCGAAGCGCGAGACGCAGTAGGCCGGGTGGCTGCCGTGACCTCCTCCCGGACGCTGCGCGGGCTCGGCGAGCGCGCCATCGAGGCGGGCCTCGGGCTGGCGGCCCTGACCTCGATCGCGATCACGCTCGCCATCCTCTACGTGCTGGCCTCGGAGTCGGTCGGCTTCTTCCTCGTGGTCCCGGTCGGGGACTTCCTGACCGACACGATGTGGACGCCACTCTTCGCCGACGCGCACTTCGGGATCCTGCCGTTGCTCTGCGGCACGCTGGTGTCGTCGGGGGTGGGGCTGGCCGTGGCGGTGCCGCTCGGGCTCACCAGCGCGCTCTACCTCTCGGAGTTCGCCCGCCCGCGCACCCGCGAGCTCGTGAAGCCCTTCCTCGAGCTGCTGGCCGGCGTCCCGACCGTGGTGTACGGCTACTTCGCGCTGCTCTTCGTGACGCCGCTGCTCCAGCGCTGGCTCTTCCCCGACATGCCGGGCTTCAACCTGCTCGCGCCGGGCCTCGTGATCGGGGTCATGATCATCCCCTACGTGAGCTCGCTCTCCGAGGACGCGCTACGCGCGGTGCCGATGGAGCTGCGCGAGGCCGCCTTCGCGATGGGCGCGACGCGCCTCGAGGTGGCGGCGCGCGTCGTCTTGCCGGCGGCGTTCTCGGGCGTCGCGGCGGCCTTCGCCCTCGGCCTGTCGCGCGCGGTCGGCGAGACGATGGTGGTGGCGATCGCTGCCGGCCAGCAGCCGAACCTCACGCTTGACCCGCGCGAGCCGGCCGCCACGATCACGGCCTACATCGTGCAGGTCGCGCTCGGCGACCTGCCCCACGGCAGCATCGGATACCGCAGCATCTTCGCCGCCGGGCTCACGCTGATGGTGTTCACGCTCGCCTTCAACGTCGCCGCCTGGGGGCTGCGGCGCCGCTTCCGGGAGGCCTACTGACCGTGGCACGAGCGCTCACCACCGCCGACCTCGCAGCGCTGCGGCGCGGCATCCGCCGCCGGCGTGCCGGCGACCGTCTGTTCGCGCTGCTCGGCTGGGCCTGCCTGACGGCGGCGCTGCTGGTGCTGGCGGCGCTGCTCGTGGACCTCGCGGCCGACGCGCTGCCGCACCTGCGCTGGGACTTCCTCACCTCGTTCCCGTCCCGCAGGCCCGAGCGCGCGGGCATCCTGTCGGCGTGGGTCGGCAGCCTCGCGGTGATGGGCGTGACCGCGGCGGCCGCGATCCCGCTCGGCGTCGCCGCGGCCGTCTATCTCGAGGAGTACGCGCCCCGGAGCTGGATCACCGACGCGATCGAGATCAGCGTCGCCAACCTGGCCGGCGTGCCCTCGATCGTGTTCGGCCTGCTCGCACTCGGCGTCCTGGTCTACGGGCTCGGCCTCGGGCGCAGCGTGCTGACCGGCGGGCTCACGCTCGCGATGCTGGTGCTGCCGATCGTGATCGTCGCCACCCGCGAGGCCGTCCGCGCGGTGCCCTTCGGGATCCGCGAGGCCGCCTTCGCGCTCGGTGCGACCCGGTGGCAGACGATCCGTCACCACGTGCTGCCGTACTCGCTGGGAGGGATCACGACCGGTGTCATCATCGCGCTCGCGCGCGCGATCGGCGAGACGGCGCCGCTCGTCACGATCGGGGCGCTCACCTACGTCGCCTTCCTGCCGGCTTCACCGGTCCAGGCCGGGTGGCCCTTCCTGTCGTTCCAGTGGCTCGCCGATCCCTTCACCGTGCTGCCGATCCAGACCTTCAACTGGATCTCGCGCCCGGGTGCCGCCTTCCAGGGCAACGCCGCTGCGGCCGGGCTGGTGCTGATGGGCATGACCCTGCTCATGAACGGCGCGGCGATCTGGCTGCGCCATCGCCTGCGCAGGCGGGTCCGCTGGTGAGGGGCCGATGATGGGGGGCGTGAAGGCCGAGGCGATCGGCCTCGACTTCCACTACGGGAGCTTCCAGGCGCTCCACGGGATCGACCTCGCGATCCCCGAGCACGCCGTGACGGCCCTGATCGGGCCCTCGGGCTGCGGCAAGTCCACCTTCCTGCGCTGCTTCAACCGCATGCACGACCTCCAGCCGGGTACGCGCTACGGCGGCACGCTCCTGCTCCATCCCGACGGCGTCGACATCGTGGGCCCCGCGGTCGACCCGATCGAGATGCGCGCGCGGATCGGGATGGTGTTCCAGAAGCCGAACCCCTTCCCGAAGTCGATCTTCGAGAACGTGGCCTTCGGGCTGCGCGTGCGGGGTGGGATGGCACGCGCCGAGATCGCCGACGCCGTCGAGGCGGCGCTCCGGGACGCCGCGCTCTGGGAGGAGGTGAAGGACCGGCTCGGCGAGAGCGCCTTCCGGCTCTCGGGCGGGCAGCAGCAGCGGCTGTGCATCGCCCGCGCGCTCGCGACCGGACCCGAGCTGCTGCTCCTCGACGAGCCCACCTCGGCGCTCGACCCGATCGCGACCGCCGGCATCGAGCAGCTGATCCTCGAGCTGCGCCGCCGGATCACGATCGTGATCGTGACCCACAACCTGCAGCAGGCCGGGCGCGTCTCGGAGCGGACGGCGTTCTTCTACCTGGGGCGGCTCGTGGAGGCGGGCGAGACCCGGCAGCTCTTCGTCAAGCCGGAGAAGGCGGAGACGGAGGCCTACCTGACCGGACGCTTCGGATGAGCCCGAGGTCCTCCGGGCCGTCGGGCCCGTCGAAGCCGCCGTGGAGTAGCGTCTCGACCGACCGCGTCCCCGGTCGCAGCGGAGGTCCCATGCCCCGGATCGTCGAGCCCTTCCTCGGCGAGGTCCACGAGCTGATCCTGCGCATGGGCGGGTGCAGCGAGGCGATCCTCGCCAAGGCGCTGCGCGCGCTCGCCGATCGCAATCCGGCGCTGGCCGAAGAGGTCCGCCTCGACGACCTCGAGATCGACCGCCTCGACGTCGCCGTCGACGAGGCGGTGCTGCGGAGCCTGGCCCTCCAGGCGCCGGTGGCCGACGACCTGCGCCGCCTGCTCGCGGCCTACGACGTCGCGACCGACCTCGAGCGGGTCGGCGACCTCGCGCGCAACATCGCCAAGAGCGCCGCGCGCCTGGCCGAGCGCGCACCGATCCTGCTGCCCGCGAGCTTCGAGACCCTGGCGCACGAGAGCCAGGCCATGCTGCACGACGCCCTCGACGCCTTCGCCGGGCGCGACGCCGCGCGCGCGGCGCGCCTGCTCGCGCAGGACGAGGCGGTGGACGACGAGCAGGACCGCGTGATCCGCAGCGCGCTCGCGGCGATCCACGAGCACCCCGAGCTGTTCGCGCAGGAGATCGACCTGATCCTGGTCGCCAAGAGCCTGGAGCGCGTCGCCGACCACGCCACCAACATCGCCGAGTCGGTGATCCTGCTCGTCGAAGGCCGCAACGTGAAGCACGCCGACAAGCTGGCCGGCGGCGCGAGCTGAGGGTCAGGCGCCGCGGCGAGCGCGCGCCTCCTCGGCCTCGCGGCGCAGGGCCTCGATCGCGGCGCGGTAGTCGGGCGCGCCGTACACCGAGGAGCCGGCCACGAAGGCCTCCGCGCCGGCGCGGGCGGCGGGGCCGATCGTGCCGGGTGCCACGCCGCCGTCCACCTCGAGGACGACGTCGAGGCCTCGCTCGTCGATCCAGGCGCGCAGCTGCTCGAGCTTCGGCAGCACGCTCGGGATGAACTTCTGGCCGCCGAAGCCCGGGTTCACGGACATCACGAGCACCTGGTCGACGTCGCCGAGCACCGGCTCGACCGCGATCGCGGGCGTGCCCGGGTTCAGCACCACGCAGGCCTTGGCGCCCGCCTCGCGGATCTGCCCGAGCGTGCGGTGGACGTGGCGGCAGGCCTCGACCTGCACGCCCACGCGCGCCGCGCCGGCCGCGACGAACTCCTCCACGTAGCGCTCGGGCTCGACGATCATCAGGTGCACGTCGAGCGGCCGGGTCGCGGCCTGGCGCACCGCGCGCACCACGACCGGGCCGATCGTGAGGTTCGGCACGAAGCGCCCGTCCATCACGTCGACGTGGATCCAGTCGGCGCCGGCGTCCTCGACGGCCCGGACCTGCTCGGCGAGGCGGCCGAAGTCGGCCGAGAGGATCGAGGGTGCGATCACGATCGGGCGCATGCTCGGGGATCCTCGCGCTCGAGGCGCACGGCGAAGAAGCCGTCCGTGTCGTGGCGGTGGGGGAGGGTGCGGAGCGCGCCGTCGGCGTCGAGGAGCGGCGGCGCCGTGGGCCCGGCGAGCGAGGCGGGCAGCGCGGCGCGCGGCGTGCGGCGCAGCCCGAGCGTCCCGACGAGCCGGGTGTCCGCGAAGAGCGCGTCGATCACCGCCTCGTTCTCCTCCGGCGCGAGCGTGCAGGTACTGTAGACGAGCGCTCCGCCCGGAGCGAGGCGAAGCGCGGCGGCGCGCAGGATCGCGAGCTGCAGTGCGGCGAGCTGCGCGGGCGCGCCGGGGACGAGGCGCCAGCGCGCGTCGGGGTTGCGCCGCCAGGCGCCGAGCCCCGAGCAGGGCGCGTCGACCAGCACGCGCGCATAGCCGCCGGGCCGGGGTGCCTCGGGAAGACCGTGCGTGGCGTCGGCACACACGGTCGTCACGTGATCCGTCACGCCCAGGCGCGCCGCGTCGCGCGCCACCAGCGCGAGCCGGCGCTCGTGGCGGTCCGCCGCGACCACGAGCCCACCGGGCGCGATCCGCTCCGCGATCGCGGTGGCCTTGGCGCCGGGCGCGGCGCAGGCGTCGAGCACGCACTCCCCGGGCCGGGGGTCGAGGAGCTCGACGACGAGCTGCGAGGCCTCGTCCTGCACGGTCATGCGGCCTTCGACGAAGGCCGGGTCGCGCACCGGGTCGCCGGGGCCGCCGAGGCGTACGCCGTCGGGGGCCATGCGACACGGAGTCGCGTCGGGGAAGCGGCCGCGCAGCTCGGCGAGCAGCGCGTCGCGCCGGGTCCGCAGCCGGTTCGCCCGGACCGTGCGCGGGGCGGGCTGGTTCAGCGCCGCGGCGAGCGCCGCCGCCTCGGCGGGCCCGTAGGCGGCGAGCCAGCGCTCGGCCACCCACGCCGGCACCGAGAGGCCGTGGACCAGGTGCCCGAGCGGGTCGCCGGCGAGGGCAGGCGGTGCGAGCGAGCCGCGCTCGCGAGCGAGCCGGCGCAGGGCTGCGTTGGCGAGCCCCGCGGCGCGGCCGAGCCCGGCCGCGTGCGCGAGCCGCACCGTCTCCGACACCGCGACCGCCTCCGGGATCCGGTCGCAGAAGGCGATCTGGTAGGCGCCGAGCCGCAGCAGCTCGCGCACGCGCGGCTCGAGCCCGGCGAGCGGGCGGTCGACCACCTGCGCGAGCAGGAAGTCGAGGCGCCCGCGCCAGCGCAGGGTGCCGTAGGCGAGCTCGGTCGCGAGGGCGCGCTCGCGCGGGGCGAGCGCGCTGCGCGCGAGCTCGGCGCGCAGCGCCAGGTCCGCGTAGGCCCCCGCCTCGGCGACCCGCTCGAGCACGCGCAGCGCGAGCGCGCGCGCGCCGGCGGGCGGCGGCGCCGCGGGTCCCCGGGCCGTCACGGGTCGCCGAGCCGCGCGCCGTCGGGGAGCGCGCGCCCGCGCTGGAAGGCGGCGGCGTCGAGGGGGCGCCCCCCCGCGCGCTGGAGCACGAGCGGCGCGAGCCAGCCCGCGCCGGTCGCGATCCGCAGCGGCGCGTCCCCATCCCCGGGCCGCACGGTTCCGGGCGGATCGGCGCCGGGCGCCGCGACGGCGCGCGCGTGCAGGATGCGCAGCCGCTCGCCCTCCCAGGTCGTCCACGCGCCGGGTCGCGGTGCCATCGCGCGCACCTTGCGGGCGAGCGCCGCCGCGGGGCCGCGCCAGTCGAGCCGGGCGTCGTCGGCCGTGAGCTTCGGGGCGAGCGTCGCCTGGCTCGGGTCCTGCTCGCGCCAGGTGAGCCCGCCTGCGGCCTGGCGTGCCACGGCCTCCTCGATCGCGTCGGCCGCGAGCTGCGCGAGCCGCTCCTCGAGCGCGCCGGTGGTCTCGTCGGGCCCGATCGGGGTGCGCCGCACGAGCGCCACGGCCCCGGCGTCCATCTCGCGCTCGACGCGCATCACCGAGATCCCCGTCTCGGCGTCACCGGCCAGGATCGCGTGCGCGATCGGGGCCGCGCCGCGGTGGCGCGGCAGCAGGCTCGCGTGGGCGTTGAGCAGGAAGCCCGCGCGCGGCAGCTCGCGCAGCGGCTTCGGGAGGAACTGCCCGAACGCCACCACGATCCCGAGGTCCGGCTCGAGGGCGCGCAGCCGCTCGACGAAGGCGGGGTCGCCGGCCCGCTCGGAGCGCCAGGCGGGGAGCCCGGCCCGCCCGGCGGCCTCGGCCACCGGCGACGGCGAGAGGCGCCGGCCGCGCCCGCGCGGCCGGTCGGGCTGGGTCACGACCGCGACCACCGGGTGCGGCCCGGCGAGCAGCCGCTCGAGGGTCGGCACCGCGAAGGCCGGCGTGCCGAAGAAGAGGAGCTTCAGAGCCGGGTCGCCGGCGGGCGCTCGCCGGCGGTCGTCCAGGCCGCACCCGCCTCGCGCAGCGCCTTCTTGCGCTTCTGGACGTAGAGGTCGCGCTTGAGCCGGCTGATCCGGTCGATGAAGAGGAGGCCGTCGAGGTGGTCCACCTCGTGCTGGAAGCAGACGGCCCGCAGGCCCTGCGCCTCCTCGCGGATCTCCCGGCCCTCGAGGTCGGTGGCGCGCAGCACCACCCGCTCGGCGCGCTCCACGTCCGCGGTGAGCTCGGGCACCGAGAGGCAGCCCTCGTTCCAGACGATCCGGCCCTCGCGCTCGACGATCTCGGGGTTCACGAGGATCAGCGGCGCGCGCTCGGCCTCCTCGTCGGTCCAGTCCGTGTCGAGCACGACGAGTCGCAGCGCGGCGCCCACCTGCGGGGCCGCGAGCCCGATGCCGGGCTCGTCGTACATGGTCTCGAGCAGGTCCGCGGCGAGCTGGCGCAGCTCGTCGGTGATCTTCTCGACCGGCTCCGAGCGGCGGCGCAGCCGCGGGTCGGGAAACTGGAGCACGTCGAGGATCGCCATGGCGCGCCGAGGGTAGCGAACCACCCCGTCAGAGCATGTTCACCGGATGCGGGTCGACGCTCGCACGCAGGTGGCGCGCCTCGCGCTCGAGCGCCGCCGCGGCGCGCGCCAGCGCGCGGCCGGCCTCGTGCACTGCCTTCGCGTCGCGGCCCTTCACTACGAGCTGGAAGCGGAAGCGATCGCGCAGGCGCGCGAGCGGTGCGGGCGCCGGGCCGAGCACCTCGAGCGCGGGCCCGCGCGCGCCGCCGGCCGCCGGGGGCGCGCCCGCGTCGTCCGGGAGGCCCGCGGCGCGGCGCGCGACCGTCACGAGCCGCGCCGCCTGGGCCTGCGCCTCGGCCTCGTCGGGGCCCGACACCAGCGCGTGCACGAGCGCGCCGCAGGGCGGGTAGGCGAGGGCGTCGCGATGGGCGAGCTCGGCGCGGTAGAAGGCCTCGTAGTCGTGGTGGCGCACGGGCGCGATCGCGTAGTGGTCGGGCGCAAAGGTCTGGACCAGCACGCGCCCCGGCGCCTCGCCGCGGCCCGCGCGGCCCGCCACCTGGGTGAGGAGCTGGAAGGTGCGCTCGGCGGCGCGGAAGTCCGGGAAGTGGAGGGTCTGGTCGGCCGCCACGACGCCCACGAGCCGCACGCCCGGGAAGTGGTGGCCCTTGGCCACCATCTGCGTGCCGATCAGGACGTCGACGCGGCCGGTGGCGAGCGCGCCGAGCACGCGTTCGGTCTCGCCGCGGCGCGCGGCGGTGTCGCGGTCGAGCCGCGCGATGCGGGCGGCCGGGAAGCGCGTCCGCACCTCCTCCTCGAGGCGCTCGGTGCCGATCCCGAGCAGCGCCGACTCGGGCGCCCCGCAGCCCGAGCAGGCATCGGGCGGGTCGATCGCGTAGTCGCAGTAGTGGCAGCGGAGCTTCCCGGCGCCGGCGTGGAAGACCAGCGACACCTCGCAGTGACGGCAGGTCTCGGCGTGCCCGCAGGAGAAGCAGAAGACGCGGGTCGAGAAGCCGCGGCGGTTCAGGAACAGGATCGCCTGGCCGCCGGCGGCGAGCGTGTCCGCGAGCGCCGCGCGCAGCGCGCGCGAGAGCACGAGCTTGCGCCCGCGCGGGAGCGCGGCGCGCTCGGCGTTCAGGTCCACGAGCTCCACCTCCGGGAGCGGGCGCCCGCCGATCCGGTGCGGCAGCACGAGCCGGCGGAGCGCGCCGCGCTCGGCGGCGAAGCGGGTCTCGAGCGAGGGGGTCGCCGAGCCGAGCACCAGCGGGCAGCCCGCCGCGGCGGCACGCCGCGCGGCGAGGTCGCGCGCGTGGTAGCGGAAGCCCTCCTCGTTCTTGTAGGCGGACTCCTGCTCCTCGTCGATCACGACGAGGCCCAGGTCGTCGAGCGGCGCGAAGAGCGCCGAGCGCGCGCCGACCGCGATCGGTGTCGAGCCCGCGAGCAGGCGCCGCCACTCGGCGATGCGCTCGCCGGGCCGGAGCGCGCTGTGCAGGACCGCCACCCGGTCGCCGAAGCGCGCCTGGAGCCGGGCCACGAGCTGGTGGGTGAGGGTGATCTCGGGCACCAGCACCAGCACCTGGCGGCCGAGCGCCAGGGCCTCGGCGATCGCGCGCAGGTAGACCTCGGTCTTGCCGCTGCCGGTGACGCCGTGGAGCAGGAAGCGCTCGGGGCGGCGCGCGCGCACCGCCGCGGCGATCGCGTCGAGCGCGGCCTGCTGCTCGGGCACGAGCGCGGGCGCCGTGGGCTCGCCGTCGGCGAGCAGCGCCGGGGCCGCCCCCCGCACGAGCGCGCGCTCCTCGACCCGGACGAGGCCGCGGCGCGCGAGCGCGCGCAGCGCCGCCGCGGCGCCGGGCTCGTCGTGCACGAGTGCGCCCTGCTCGGTCGGGCCGCGCGCGGCGAGCGTGCGCAGGAGCGCGGCCTGGCGCGGGGCGCGCGCGAGCAGGGTCGCCGCCGCCTCGCCCGGGGCGGCGGTCGGGTCCGCCAGGGTGACGATCCGCTCGCGGGGCGGCCGCGCGGCGGCGGCGTCGACGCTCGCCGTCGCGAGCAGGCCGTCGCGGGCGAGGAGCCGGAGCGCGGCCTCGGCGCCGCGGAAGCGGCGTGCGAGCCAGCTCCGCGGGCGCGGCCCCCCGGCCAGCGCGGCGAGCAGCGGGCGCCACTCGCGGGCGACGGCGCCGCGCGCGAGGGCCTCGTGGCCCCGCGGCGTGAGGGCGAAGCCCGGCGCTGCGCGCGGCGCCGAGCCGGAGGGGGTCGCGCAGGCCAGCGCGAGCCCGACCGGGCAGTAGGCGTCGGCCGCCGCCTCGACCAGGACCTCGATCAAGTCGGGGCTCACGACCGGCGCCGGGTCGATCACGCTCTCGATCGCCCGCAGCGGGGCCCCGCCCGGCGCCGGCGCGTCGCTGCGCGCGACGATCAGGCCGGTCGCGCGCCGCGCGCCGAAGGGGACCCGCGCGCGCCGGCCCGGCACGGCGTCGGCGGCGAGCGCCGCCGGCACCCCGTAGTGGAAGAGCGTGTCGACGGGCACCGGCAGCGCGATCTCGACGCGCGCGGCGAAGCCCGCTCGATCGACCGGGCTGCCGGGCGGCCTTGTCTGGAGCACGGCGACAGTGTATCCGGCGGGGCCATGCGCACGCGGGTCCGGGTCCAGCACACGGCGGGCGGGGGCCGCCGTCTCGAGATCGACGGCACCTTCGCGTCCTACTGGCGGGCGGGCGGCGCCGCCACCGGCTCGGTCTGGGACGCGCTCGTGGCGCCGCTCCTCCTGCTGCCGCCCGCGCGCCGGCGCCGCGTCCTGGTGCTGGGCCTGGGCGGCGGCTCGGCGGCGCGCCTCGTGCGCGCGCTCGCGCCGCCCGCCACGATCGTGGGCGTCGAGCGCGACCGCGCGGTGGTGGCGGCCGCGCGCCGCCACTTCGGGCTCGACGCGCTCGGCGTCGAGGTGGTGCGGGGCGACGCGCTCGTCCTGCTCGCGCGCGAGCGGCGGCGCTTCGACCTCGTGATCGAGGACTGCTTCGTCGGGGCGGGCCGGGCCGAGCGCAAGCCGCCGGGCTTCCCGCTGCCCGGCCTGGCCCTGGCGGCGCGGCGGCTCGCCGCGGGCGGCGTCCTCGCCGTCAACACCCTCGACGAGACGGCGCCGGTCGCGCGCGTCCTCGCGGAGCTCCTGCCGCACCGGCTCGAGCTGCGCATCGCGGGCTACGACAACCGGGTGCTGGCGGCGTCGGCGCGACCGCTCGAGGCGCGCGCCCTGCGCGCGGCGCTGGCCCGCGCCCCCCTCTTCGCGGCCACGGCCGCGCGACTGCAGCTGCGCACCCGGGCCTGAGGCCCGGATCGGGAGGCGAAGGATGGACCTGGGCCATGGCTCGCTCGCGAACCTGGGACGGCTGCGCGACTTCGAGCGCCACCGGCTCTCCTCGTGGGACCGCAGCGGCGGCAACCGCGACTTCCTGCTCGTCCCCCCCGGCGAGCGCGTCGAGCTGGGCCGGATCGCGGGCCCCGGCTGCGTCAAGCACCTGTGGGTGACGACGGTGCCGGTCCCGGCGGAGCCCCACGACCTGTGCGGGCTCGTGCTGCGCGCCTGGTGGGACGGCGAGCCGAGCCCGAGCGTGGAGACGCCGCTCGGCGACTTCTTCGGCGTGGGCTTCGGGCTTCGCCGCAACTTCGTGTCGCTGCCGCTCCAGATGAGCCCCGAGGACGGCCGCGCCATGAACTGCTGGTTCCCGATGCCCTTTGCCGAGGGCGCGCGCTTCGAGATCGAGAACCAGGGCACGGCGACCCGCGTCTTCTACTACTACCTCGACTACGAGTCCTACCCGCGCCTCGACCCCGCCCAGGCGCGCTTCCACGCCTGGTGGAACCGGCTGCCGCGCTCGGCGGGCCTGGCCCGCGAGCGCGGGCTCCGCCGCGAGGACTACGCCACCGTCGAGGCCCGCCTGCGCGGCCCGTGGCGGGAGCCGAACCTCGACGGCGCGCGCAACTACGTGCTGCTCGACGCGCGCGGCCGCGGCCAGTACGTCGGCTGCGTGCTCAACGTCGACGTCTTCGAGCGCCAGCTCGACGACTGGTACGGCGAGGGCGACGACATGATCTTCGTCGACGGCGAGCTGCGCCTGCACGGCACCGGCACGGAGGACTACTTCAACACCGCCTTCTGCCCGAAGCAGGTCTACTGCGCGCCCTATCACGGGCTCACCGTCTACAGCGGCACCCCCGAGTGGCCGTGGGGCGGCAAGAACTCGATGTACCGCTTCCACGTCGAGGACCCGATCCGCTTCGAGCGCTCGATCCGGGTCACGATCGAGACCGGCCACGCCAACGAGTTCGCGAGCGACTACTCGAGCGTCGCCTACTGGTATCAGCTCGACCGGCGCGAGCCGCTGCCCGCGCTGCCGCCGCTCGCCGAGCGGCTCCCGCGCCCCGACCCGCCCGGCCTGGGGTAGGATCGGCGGCGCCGGGCAGGCCCGGACGGAGCGAGGCGATGGGCGGGACCCCGGGGCGGGCGATGGTGGCGGCGTGCGGGCTGGCGGCGCTCCTGGCGGGCGCGCCGGCCCTCGCCGGGGAGGACGCGGCGCGCGCGCTCGAGGCCGAGATCGAGCGGGCGCGCGCGGAGGAGGCCGCGGAGGCGGCGGCCCTGCGCGAGGCGGCGCGCGAGGCCGAGGAGGCCGCCGCGCTGCGCGCCGCGCCCGCGCCCGCCGCCGGGCCCGGGCCCTCGCCCGGGCCGTCGCTGGCGCCGGGGCCGACCTCCTGGGAGCGCGAGCTCGACGCTGCGCGCCTGCGCGGGCACCGGATCGGCGCGGCCTGGAACGAGGCGTGGCGCGAGCTGGCCCGCGACGAGGACTTCCGCGAGACGGCCTGCTTTCCGTCGCAGGCGGCGCTCGACGCCGTCGCGGGCGACCGGATCCGCTACCGGCAGCTCGCGCGCGACGACTTCCGGGCCCGCCGCCGCAGCCGCGACCTCCACCTCGCGGTGAAGATGGAGAACGCGGTCACCGAGGCGCACGTCGCGACCACCATCGTCTGCGTCGGCCGCCTGCGCGCCGAGGAGGTGACGCGCGGCCGCTTCGCGGTCTGGTTCGACGAGCTCGACTATGTGGCGTTCCTGAACCGCGAGGAGTCGTGGTGGAACCCGAAGGCGAGGACGAACCCCGAGTGGGTCCTGCGCCACGAGCAGCTCCACTTCGACGTGACGGAGCTGGTCGCGCGCCGCCTCGACGCCGAGCGCGAGCGCCATGCGCTCGCCTCGAAGGTCGTCGCCGACAGCCCCGGCGAGGCGATGCGCGCGTTCGCGGAGCGCTGGGCCGCCGCCCAGCGCGCGCGGCGCGCGGACTGGGAGGCGCTCCAGGACCAGTACGACCGCGAGACCCGCCACGGTACGATCCCGAAGCAGCAGACCGCCTGGTTCGCGCGGGTCCATCGCGAGCTCGCGACGCTGTCGGCCTCGGCGCGCTGAAGGCGCGAGGCCCCGGGGCGGCCGTAAGCCCTTCCGGAAGGCGAAAGCGGGCGAAAGTCAGCCACCGACGGCGCTCTCCCGGGCACCTATCCGGAAGATCGCGCCGGCCCGGTGCTTCGACGCCGGCGGCATGACGCGTGCGCGACCGCGCCCGGGTGGCGGCGGTCGCGCCGGAGAGGGAGACGGATGACGAGGGATCCTGTCCTGCGGCGCGCGGCCGCGTGCGGCGCCGTGCTCGCGCTGGGGCTGGCGGCCCCCGCCTCCGCCTACGTCCGGATCGACGACTTCAGCGACCCGCAGACCCTGACCCTGGCCGGAGGCGAGGACCTCGCGAGCAGCTCCGTGATCGCGCCGAACGCGATCGTCGGCGAGCGCGACGCGGTGATCGAGCGGGCGGCCGGAGCGGGCGCCGTCACGCTCGACGTCGACCCCGGGGCGAGTGAGCGCCTCTTCTTCGAGAACGCCGTCGGGACGGAGTCCACGCTGATGCTCGTCTACGACGGCGCCGACGGCGATCCGCTCGCGATCGACCCCGGCGGGCTCGGCGACGTCGACCTGACCGAGCTCGGCACCGAGGACCGCTTCGCGATCCGCGTGCAGTCGGACCAGGCGATCGAGGTCTGGTTCCAGATCTTCGACGCCGGCGACCCGAGCGGGGACACCTGGTCGGCGGGCACGCTCGCGGTCCCCTCCGGCCCGTCGCTCGCGTGGCACGAGCTCCCGCTGGTCGATCTCGTGGCGGCAGGGCCTGGCGGCCACGCCGACCCCACCGACACGGGCGCGATCCTGGTGCGCGTGTCTGGCCCCGCGGGGCTCGACGTGCAGATCGACGAGATCCGCGTGCCGGAGCCCGGTGCGTGGACCGCCGGTCTCGCTGCCCTCGCTGCGCTCACGTCGCTGCGCCGCACGCGCCGCTGAGGCGCTCGCCCGCCTGCCACCAATCGCTCGTCCCGGCCACTCCAGGAGGGGAAGGGGGAGTCGGCGCTGCCGGGATCGGCGGCGCCTCGGGAGGCTTCGGGCAATGTTGCGCTCTCTTGTGTCCAGCGCCGTGGCGCTCGGGCTCGCGGTGGGGATTCCGTCCCTCGCCTCGGCGCTCGTGATCGACGACTTCGCCGACCCGTCCTGGTTGACGACCGGCCTCGGTGGCCTGCCGAACCCGAAGGAGCAACCCGGGGGCTTCGCTGCGGCGGCGGTCGGCGGCAACCGCGCGGTGGTGCTGGAGCGCACGGCCGGCGGAGGCAGCGCCAGCTACGACACGAGCATGAGCGCGTCCGGCGCGCTCTCCGTGTCGACGGGGGCGGGTGTCGTGGCGAACGCGCTCGTCATCTACGACGGCAACCAGGACGACGCGGTGAACACCTCGGGGCTCGACGTCGACGTCACCGAGGGCGGCACCAACTCGCTGCTGCGCTTGCTCGTCGAGGCGGATCAGTCCGACGTGGTGATCCGCGTGACGTTCCACGAGGGCGCCAACGCGTCGTTCGTGGACCTCCACACGAGCGGCGGCAACACGTTCGGCAGCGCTCAGTTGCTGACCGCGGATCTCCTCAGCGGCCTGACGGCCGGCGGGAGCGGCTTCGCGGACCTCGAGCACGTCGGGGCGATCACGCTCGAGATCTTCGGGCCGACCGCGTTCGACGTGTCGATCCAGCAGTTCCAGTCGGCCGTGCCCGAGCCCCTGTCGGTGGCCCTCCTGGGCCTCGGCACGAGCGGCCTCCTGCTGATGGGCCGGCGGCGCGCCCGGGCGTAGCGGCCCGGATTCCTGCGAGCAGCGGCGGGCGCCCCGCGCGGGCGCCCGCCGCGCGCGCGTCACGCCTCCGGCCGCTCGTCCTCGAGGAACTGCAGCACGATCTCGTCGAAGCGTTTGGCCGCTTCGGCCATCACCAGGTGGCCGGCGTGCGGGATCACGACGAGATGGGCGTCGGGCAGCGCCGCGGCCAGCTCGCGCGCGAGCTTCGGAGGCGTCAGGACGTCCTCCTGGCCGCAGAGCACGAGCGCCGGCTGCGCGAGGGCCCCGAGCCGGGCGCTCGTGTCGTGGCCCAGGCAGGCGTCGCACTGGCGCACGAAGGTGGCCTCCGGCATCGGGAAGCCGCCGTGCAGGTAGCCCTGGAGCATCGGCTGGACCAGGTCGCGCTGTTCGAGCGTCTCGTCCGAGAGCGTCCACAGCATGCGCTCCCAGGCGATCACCTCGCGGGGCAGGCCGTGGCCCGCCATCGCCTTCCACTTGGCGATCAGCATGCGGCGCTTGGCGTCCGGCCGCGCCCAGGTGCCGACCAGCACGAGCCGGGCCACCCGCTCCGGGTGCCGCAGCGCGAGCTCCTGCGCGACCATCCCGCCCATGAACGCGCCCAGCACGTGGGCGCGCCCGATCCCGAGCGCGTCGAGCAGGGCGGCAGCGTCGTCGGCCAGGTCGGCGGTCGTGAAGGCGCCGCCGGGATCCTGGGACTCGCCGACCCCGCGGTGGTCGAACACCACGCAGCGGTGTCGGAGGGCGAACTCCGGGACCTGGAGGGCGAGCCACCCCTGGGAGGCGCCGCCGAGCCCCGCGATCAGGAGCAGCGGCAGGCCGGAGGCGTCCCCGTGGACCTCGTAGGAGAGGGAGTGCGAGCCGACCGGGGCGAGCGGCATGCCGGCAGGCTAGCGCGCCATCCTCCGCAGATCCGAGAGCACGCCCTTCGCGCACATCTTGAGCGTCTCGAAGACGCCCTTGCCGACGTTGGCGCTGGCCTCGAAGTCGGGGACGCCGGCCGGGTTGAGCTGGGGCCGCATCTCCTCGAGCGTCGCGGCGTTGGGCAGGTCGCGCTTGTTGTACTGCACGACGTAGGGGAGCTTGTCGAGGTCGTAGCCCTGCTCGGAGAGGTTGACGCGCAGGTTGTCGAGGCTCTCGAGGTTCGCCTCCATGCGCTCGATCTGGCTGTCGGCCACGAACACCACGCCGTCGACGCCCTTCAGGATCAGCTTGCGGCTGGCGTCGTAGAAGACCTGGCCGGGCACCGTGTAGAGGTGGAAGCGCGTCTTGAAGCCGCGGATCTGCCCGAGCGCCAGCGGCAGGAAGTCGAAGAAGAGCGTGCGCTCGGTCTCGGTGGCGAGCGAGATCATCTTCCCCTTCAGGTCGGGGTTCGTCTTCTGGTAGATGTACTGGAGGTTCGTCGTCTTCCCGCACAGGCCGGGGCCGTAGTAGACGATCTTGCAGTTGATCTCGCGCGATGCGTAGTTGATGAACGACATGGGGCAGCGTCAGTCCGCGAAGAGCTTGTCGATGTCGTCGTCGGTGATCTCGGCGAAGGGACTTCCTCCGCTCGCCCGGGCGCGCTCGCTCTTCTTGCGGATCTCCTCGAAGAGCCGGGCCAGCTCGGAGCCGGCCTTCTTGACGCGCAGCCGCACGAGGCCGAGCGACGAGCGCTCGTCGAAGACCACGACCAGGATGATGCGCCCGCCCACCACGGTCATGTGGAGGTTGTCGCGGGCGCCCTGGTGGAAGTGGATCGGGAACTCCTCCTCGCCGATGATCTTGGCGAGGCCGCCGGTGGCGGCGATCGAGCCCGCGGTCAGGGAGGCGAGGCTCGTGGTGTCGATGCCGCGCACGTCGCCCGCCTCGGCGAGGAGCTGGCCGTTCTTGTCCACCACGAAGACGCCCTTGGCATGGGCGTCGCGCGCCAGGCGCTCGCAGACGCCCAGGACCTTGCGGTAGTCCTCGTCGTACAGCACGAGCTGGGTGTCGACGATCGGCATGTCCGTCCGCAAGTCGTGGTAGACGTTGGCTCGTCGGGCGGCCCACTCTAGTCCCGGAGACGGGCGCGCGGCAAGCAGCTTCGCTCTCGGATCCTCCGGCGCATCGGCGGGCGCGGACCGCGGCTTTAGGGGGAGCCCGTCACATCTCCCGCCGGTAGTCCAGGGAGCGGCCGACGGTCACGTGGTCGGCGTACTCGAGGTCGCCGCCGAGGGGCATGCCCGAGGCGATCCGGGTGACCCGGACCGTGGCGCCCCGCAGGCGGTCGGCCAGCAGGTGGGCGGTGGCGTCGCCCTCGGCGGTCGGGTTCGTGGCGAGGATCACCTCGCGCACGGCGCCCTTGCGCACGCGCTCCTCGAGCTCGGCGATGCGCAGCTCCTCGGGCCCGATCCCGTCGATCGGCGCGAGGGCGCCGCCGAGCACGTGGTAGCGGCCGGCGAAGCGCCCCGAGGCCTCGATCGCGGCCAGGTCGGCCGGCTCCTCGACGACGCACAGGAGCGCCGCGTCGCGGCGTGGGTCCCGGCAGATCGCGCAGGGCGAGGCGTCGGTCAGGTCGAAGCACTCGGCGCAGAGCACGATCTCGCGCTTGAGCCGCACGATCGCCTCGGCCAGCTCCTGCACCTGCGCGTCGGGGGACGAGAGCAGGTGGAAGGCGAGCCGCGCCGCGCTCTTCTCGCCGATCCCGGGCAGCCGGCGCAGCGCGGCGACGAGGCGTTCGATCGGGGGCGAGGAGCGCACGCGTCAGCCCGGGGCGCCGGGCAGCGGCAGCGCGAGCGAGCCCGCGGCGCGCTGCATCTCCTCCTGGACCAGGCGCTGGGCGCTCTGGAGCGCGGCGTTCACGGCGGCGGCGGTCAGGTCCTGGAGGAGCGCGCGGTCGCCCTCGGCGAAGAGCTTCGGGTCGATCTCGATCGCGAGCACGCGCAGCTCGCCGCTCACGGTGGCGGTGACGAGGCCGGCGCCCGCGCTGCCCTGCACCGTGCGCCGCGCGAGCTCGCGCTGGAGCTCCGCGAGCTTGCCCTGCATCTCCTGGGCGCGGCGCATCCAGGCGCCGAGGTCGGGGGCGCTCATCCCTCGCCTCCGGGCTCAGCGAGGGAGCCGCTGCGCCCGCTCCCGAGGGGCCGGACCTCGACGACGTCGCCGCCGAGGATCTCGAGCGCCGCGTTCACGGCCGGGTGGTCGAGCGCCGCGCGGCGTCGGCGGCGCAGGAGCTCCTCGTCGGCGTCGGGGCGCGGGGGGGAGGCGCCCGCCGCGTGCGGGGGCGCCGGTGCCTCCGCGCTTCGGAGGACGAGCCGCAGCGGGCGCCCGAACAGGCGCGCGGCCGCCGCCTCGAGATCTCCGAGCCGGCGCTCGAGCCGGCGCGTGGCGAAGGGCTCGGCGACGGCGAGCACCAGGCGCTGCGCATCGTGCTCGAGGAGCGTCGCGTCCTCGAGCGCGAGGGCGAGGCCACGGTCGCTCTCGGCGAGGGCCGCCCGGAGGCGGTCGAGGACCGCGGAGGGGGGAGGGGTGAGGGGCGGGGCGTCGGTGGTGGCCGCGGGCGTGGCGGGTCTTCGGGCGGAGCGCGCCGGCCTCTCCGTGGCGCCCTGCGGACCCCGACCCGCGCTGCCGCCGCCGCCGCCGCCACCGCCGCCGCCCGATCCGGGCTCGTCGGGTGGCCCGGCGCCCGCGAGCCGGCGCTCGAGCGCGTCGAGGCGCGCGAGCAGGGCGGCGGCGTCCTCGCCGCTCGCGCTCGTCGCGAGCCGCACCAGGGCCATCTCGAGCACCGCCATCGGCTCCGGCGCCCAGGCCAGGTCCTCCTGCTCGCGCAGGAGCGCGCGGAACATGCGCCGGACCCGGCCCGCGTCGGCTCGCGCAGCGAGGGCGCGCAGCTCCTCGAGCTCGGCATCGCTGCCCTCGACCAGCTCGGGCGCGTCGGGCGCCACGCGCAGCACGACGAGATCGCGCAGCACCCCGAGCAGCGCAGCCCCCAGGCGCTTCGCGTCGATCCCGAGCGCGGCGGCACGCCCCAGCGCGGCGAGCGCGCGCGGGGGATCGGCGTCGACGCAGGCGGCCACCGCCTCGACCAGCACGTGGCGGTCGACCAGGTCGAGGACCTGGGCGACCCGCTCGTCGTCCACCTCGGTGCCGCCGACCGCGATCACCTGGTCGAGCAGGGTGAGCCCGTCGCGCAGCGAGCCCTGGCTCTCGCGCGCGATCGCCTGGAGGCTGCGCGGCGAGATCGCGACCGCCTCGGCCTGCGCCACCTCGGCGAGGCGCGCCGCGATCTCGGCGGTCGGCAGCCGGCGCAGCTCGTAGCGCTGGCAGCGCGAGGTGACGGTGAAGGGGATCTTCTCCGGGTTCGTCGTCGCGAACACGAAGAGGCTGCGCGGGGGCGGCTCCTCGAGCGTCTTGAGCAGCGCGTTGAAGGCCGGGACCGAGAGCATGTGCACCTCGTCCACGACGTAGATGCGGTGCTTGCCGGGCTGGGGGGCGTAGCGGATCGACTCGATCAGATCGCGCACGTCGTCGACCGAGGTGCGGCTCGCGGCGTCGATCTCCTGCACGTCGGTCGAGGTGCCCGCGGCGATCTCGAGGCACGAGCTGCACTCGCCGCAGGGCGTGTCGGTCGGCCCCTTCTCGCAGTTCAGGCAGCGCGCCAGGATCCTCGCGATCGTGGTCTTGCCGACCCCGCGCGGCCCGCACAGGAGCACCGCGTGCGGGACCCGGCCCTGCGCGATCGCATTGCGCAGCGCCCTCGTGACGTGCTCCTGGCCCGTCACGTCATCGAAGCGCTGCGGCCGCCATTTGCGAGCGAGAACCTGGTAGCTCAAGCGGGGACAGTCCCGGCGATTCGGCGATTCGCGTTGCGGAGCGCTCGGCGGACGTCGCGGAGAATCGCCGAATCGCCGGGACTGTCCCCCTGCGCGGAGAGAAGACCGCAGGGCGCCCCCGCTCGCCGCCGTTGCCCCGCTACCGCTGCTCCCTTCCGGGCCTGACGGGGTTCACCGGGCTTCGAGCTCGAGCGGGACCCTGCGATCCTCTCTCCGCGCAGGCCGCCGAGGTCGGGCCAAGGTACCCGAGTCGCTGGTATAAGGGTATGGACCGCTACGCTCCGGGCCCTGCGGGGGTCGCCGAGGAGACAAGAGATGCGGATCGCTCCGGGCTGGGGGCTCCTGCTCGCGCTCGCGATGGCACCGGGTTCGCCCGCCCGCGCCGGCTCCGAGGCCGCCGCCGGCGTCGCGCCCATCGAGGCCTGCCTGCGCCGCAACCTGCCGCAGCGCTCGAGCGAGCAGAGCGTGCGCTTCGAGTCGAAGGACCGCACCGGCAGCACGCGCACCCTCGCCGGCACCGCCTACTGGAAGAAGTGGGAGGGCGACCTCTCGCGCTCGCTGATCCGTATCGACTTCCCGCCCGACCTGCGCGGCTCCGCCTACCTGCTGATCGAGCGGCCCGAGACGGTCGACGTGTTCGTCTACCTGCCGGAGTTCCAGAAGGTGCGGCGCATCACCTCGCACGCGCTCGCGGGCTCGCTCTTCGGGACCGACTTCAGCTACGAGGACATGCGCCGGCTGCGCCACCTCTTCGAGGCCGCCGCCGTCGAGCGCCAGCCGGACGCCGAGCAGGCGGGCCGCGCCACCTACGTGGTGACGCTCCGGCCCCCGCCGGAGTCCGAGTACGGCGAGGTCCGCGCCTGGATCGACCAGGAGACCTGCGTGCCTCTCCGGCTCGAGCTCTTCGCGCGCGGCGGCAGCCTGGCGAAGGAGCTCACCGCCGACCCGTCGTCGCTCACGAAGCACGGCGAGGTCTGGGCCGCCCACACGGTGGTGCTGCGCGACCTCCAGGAGCAGACCGAGACGCGCGTCGAGCTCGGCAGGCTCGAGATCGACACGAATCTGCCGGACAAGCTCTTCAGCGAGCGCGCGCTGACCCAGGGGAACTAGGTCGCCATTCGCTGGCTCCACGCCATCCTGTCGCGTCCCCGCCTGCTGCTCGCCGCGCTGGCGGCGGCGACCCTGCTCGCCGCGGCCGGCTTCGTCGACTGGCGCAGCGGCAGGCTCCGTCTCGGGGTCGATCCTGCGCCCGTGCACCTGCTGCCCGCGAGCGGGGACGCACGCGAGCACTGGGAGCGCGCGCGCCAGCTGCTCGGGAGCGACGAGCCCTTCGTGGTGGCGCTCGGCGCGGACGACGTCTTCGCGCCCGAGGCGCTCGCGCGGATCGGGCGGCTCTCGGCGCGGCTGCGCGCGCTCGCCCACGTCCACCACGTGGTGTCGCTCACGACCGTCCCCGACGTGCGGAGCGCGGGCGGCGACATCGAGGTGGTGCCGCTGCTCGAGGACGTTCCCGCAGATCCCGCCGCGCGGGCCGCCCTGCGCGCGCGCGTGCTGGCGAGCCCCCTCTACCGCGGCACGCTGGTCTCCGAGGACGCGCGCACGGCGGCGATCTTCGTGTATCCCGAGCGGCTCGACGACGCGGCGCTGGTGGCGAGCGGTCTCGCCGACCGGATCGAGGCGGTGGCGCGCGAGGAGGCCGGCCCCGCGGCGGTCTGGATCAGCGGCATCCCCTACGCCACCGCCCGGTTGAGCGACCTGCTCCTGCGCGAGCTCGCGCTCCTGTTGCCCGCGACGGTGCTCGTCTTGTGCGGCGTGCTGGCCGTCGCGTTCCGCACGGCGACGGGGGTCCTGGTCCCGATCGCGACGGTCTCGCTGGCGCTCGTCTGGACGCTCGGGGTGCTGGCCTGGCTGGGCCTGCGCCTCGATCTCGTGACCACCATCCTCCCGCCGCTGGTCGTGACGGTGGGCTTCGCCTACGCGATGCACGTGGTGGCGGAGTTCGGCGCCCTGCAGAACGCCGCCGCCGCCGCCCCCGACCGGCGGGGCCGGCTCGCGATCGCGCGCGCGGCGCTCGACGACGTCGGCGTGCCGGTGCTGCTGGCGGGGCTCACCACGGCCGTCGGCTTCGCCTCGCTCGCGCTCTCGCCGATCGTGGCGATCCGGCGCTTCGGGCTGTTCGCGATGCTCGGGGTCGCCTTCGCGGTGCTGGCCGCTCTCACCTTCACGCCGGCGGTGCTGGCGCTCGGGCGCGGGCGCGCCCTGCGCCCGCCGCGCTCCGGCGACTGGATCGACCGCCTCGCCGAGGCGCTCGCGCGGCTCGCCTGGACGCGCCGGCGCGCGGTGATCGCCGTGGCCCTCGCTGCGATCGGGATGTCGCTCCTCGCGGCGCGGGGCATCGAGACGTCCACCGAGTTCGTGGGCAACCTCGACCCCGGGGCCCCCCTGCGCGTCGCCTTCGAGGCCGTGAACGAGCGCCTGGGCGGCGCCAACCTGATCCAGATCCCGGTGCAGGGCGACGCGCCCGAGACGTTCCTCGAGCCCGCCAACCTGCGGGCCCTCGAGGCGCTCCAGGGCTGGCTCGCGCAGCAGCCCGAGGTGGGCGGCACGCTCTCGCTGGTCGACACCGTGAAGCTCCTCAACCAGGCGCTCCACGACGGCGATCCCGCCGCCTACGCGGTGCCCGAGACCCGGCGGCAGGTCCACCAGCTCCTGCTCTTCGGGGCCAACGACGAGATGAGCCGGCTCGTGGACGCGCAGTACCGGACCGCCAACCTGGTGGTGCGCTCGACGGTCGGCGACTCGCGCGGCGTCGCCGACCTGGTGGCGCGCATCGACGCGCAGCTCGCCGCGCTGCCGCCGGGGCTGCGCGGCGAGCCGACCGGCAACGTGGTGCTGCTCGGCGAGAGCATCGACGACCTCTCGCGCGGCCAGTGGAGCAGCCTCGTCGCGGCCTTCGCCGCGATCTACCTGTGCCTGGCGGCGCTCTTCACCTCGTGGCGCGTGGGCCTGCTCGCGCTGTTCCCGAACGTGGTGCCGATCGCGCTCTACTACGGTGCACTCGGGGTCTCGGGCATCCCCCTGAATCCCTGGACCAGCCTGATCGGCAGCATCGCGCTCGGCATCGCCGCCGACGACACGATCCACTTCATGGCCCGCTTCAACACCGAGGCGCGTCGGCTCGCCGACGAGCGCCGCGCGCTGCTCGCCTCGCTGCGCGCCGTCCTGCGCCCGGTCACCTTCACGCTCGTCGGGCTGTGCCTCGGCTTCGCGGTGCTGGCCTTCTCCGAGCTGCGCAGCCAGGCCCAGTTCGGCCTGCTGGCCGCCGCCACGCTCGCGCTCGGCTGGGTGGCGGACGTCACCGTGACGCCGGCCCTGTGCGCCGGCGTGCGGGTGGTGACCCTGTGGGAGGTCTTGACCCTCGACCTCGGGGCCGACCCGCAGCACCAGATCCCGCTCTTCGACGGCATGAGCAGGCGCCAGGCCCGGATCTTCGTGCTGATGGCGACCGTGCGGCGGCTCGGCGCGGGCGAGCTCCTGATGCGGGCGGGCGACGAGGGCCGGCACGCCTACGTCGTGCTCGAGGGACGGCTGTGCGCCACCCGCGAGAGCGGTGCGGTGGCCCTCTTCGAGTACGGCCGCGGCGACGTGGTCGGCGAGATCGGGCTCTTCTCGACCCGCCGCGCGGCCGACGTGCACGCCCTCGAGGACGTGCGGCTCGTGCGCTTCGACGGGAGCGACCTCGAGCGCCTGCGCCGCCGCTATCCGCGCACCGCGGCGCTCGTCTACCGCAACCTGAACCGGGTCCAGTCGCAGCGCATGCTCGCGACCGCGAGCCGGGTCGGGTAGGCGGCCGGGTGGAGGCGCCCTGGCGGCTCGTCCCCGCGGTGCGCCGCGCCGAGCGCGAGCGCTTCGCGTGGTTCGCCGCCTTCGGCGGGCTCCTGACCCTGGCGCAGACGATGGGGCTGGCCGGCGCGGAGGCGCTGTTCCTGGCGCGGCTCGGCGCCGCACGGCTGCCCGCGACCTTCGTGCTCGCGTCGGCCGTCACCGTCGGCGCCTCGCTGCTCTACGCGCTGCGGGTCGGGCGCGCGCGCAACGACCGCGTGCTGGCCGAGCTGGCGTTCGCCGCGGCGCTCGGCGTCGGCGGCGCGGCGGCGGCGCTGTGGCTCGGCCAGGAGGCCGCCCTGCCGGCGCTCCTGTGCGTCTACTTCGCGGCCCAGGCGGTGCTCACGAGCCACTACTGGACCTTCGCCGGCGACTGCTTCGACACGCTCGCGGCCAAGCGTCTCGTGCCGCTCCTCACGGTCGGGATGAGCGTGGGGGGCGCGCTCGGCGGCGCCGCCGCGATCGGCGTGCTGGCGCGCCTCGACCCCACGGCGCTGCTCTGGGGCTGGGCGGGTGCGCTGGCCGGGCTCGGCGCGCTCGCGCTCGCCGGCCGCCGTCGCCTGGCAGCCTGGCGCCCGCTCGCCGCCGCCGAGGAGGACGAGACCTCGGTCGCCGGCATGCGCGCCGCCGCGCGCTATCTGCGGCGCTCGCCGCTCGGGCGCTGGCTCACGGTCTCGGCGCTGGCGATGGTGCTCGCGCTCTTCGCGATGCAGTACCTCTACTCGGCGGTGCTGGCCGACGCGTTCCCGGACGAGCGGGCGCTGGCCCGCTTCCTGGCGCTCTACCTGGCCGCGAGCAACGGCGTCGAGATCGCCGTGGAGCTCCTCGCGCCGTGGGGGATCCGCCGGCTCGGCGTGCCGAGCGCGAACCTGCTCCATCCCGTGCTGACGCTCGGCGCCTTCCTGGGCCTGCTCGTCGACCCCCGGCTGCCCGCGGCGGTGGCCGCTCGCGCCAACCGCGAGCTGCTCGAGAACGCGCTCGCAGGCCCCATCCGCAACCTCTCCTACAACGCCCTGCCGGGACGCTTCCGCGCGCGGGTGCGCGCCTTCCTCGAGGGCATCGTGATCTACTCCGGCATGTCGCTCGCCGGTGTCGTCCTGCTCGCCGTGGGGCACGTGGAGCTGCCGGTCCTGGCCGCAACGGGCCTCGCGCTCGCGGCGCTCTACCTGCTCGCCAACCTGCGGGTGCGCCGCGAGTACCTGCGCGCGCTGGCCGCCGAGCTGCGCGCCGGCCGGCTCGACCTGCGCGAGCTGCGCGGCGAGCTGGGCCCGCGCGAGCTGGCGGAGCTCGCGACCCTCTGGGAGCCCCTGCTCCACGAGCCCGGCGAGCGCGCCGGGCAGGCGCTGCTCGAGCTGGCCGCGCCGCTCGCGGCCCAGGGCTTCGCCGGCGTCGTCCGTACGGGGCTCGCGCACCCGAGCGCGCGGGTGCGGGCGGGCTGCCTCGCGGCGCTCGCCGTGGCCGGCGACGACGGCAACCGCGCGCCCTGGCTCGACGGCCTCGCGGATCCCGAGCCCGAGGTACGCCGGGCCGCGGTCGTCGCGCTCCCCGAGCCGCTCCGCACGGACGCAGCGCTCGAGGCGCTGCTCCGGGCGCGCCTCACCGACCCCGCGGCGCGCGTGCGCGCCGCGGCCGCCGCACGGCTCGGAGCGGACGGCGCCGGGGTGCTCGGCGCGATGCTCGCGGATCCGGCGTCTGCGCTGGCGGCGCTCGAGGTGCTCCCGCCCGCGCTCGCGGCGCAGGCGGCGGGCCGCCTGGCCGATCCCGAGCCCCGCCTGCGCGCCGCGGCGCTTGCTGCGCTCGCGCGGGCGGCGGATCCGGGCGCGCTGCCACCGATCGCCGCGCTGCTCGCGGCCGCCGCCGACCCCGACGCCTCGGTGCGCCGCGCGGCGCTGCCCCTGCTCGGCAGCCAGCCGGGCGACGAGGCCATGGCCTCGCTCGCCCGGGGGCTGCGCGACCCCGTGCGCGAGGTGCGCACCGCGGCCGTCCGGGCGCTCGAAAGGGGCGGGGCCGCCGGTGCGCGGGCCGCGCGCGCCGCGCTCGACGCGCCCGAGGAGCACGCCGTCGCGGCGGGCCTGCGCGCGCTCGCCGGCAGCGGGGCGGCCGAGGCGCGCGGCTGGCTGCGCGCGGCCTACGCGGCGCACGTGCGCGAGGCCTGGGAGTCGCTCCTGCTCGCGCGCGCGGGCTTCGAGCCCGCCGGCGCCAGCGCCGGTGCAGCCGTCGCCGCGCGCTTCCTGCCCGCCGCCTGCGCCGACGCCTTCGCGCGCGCGCTGCGGCTCGCCCTCCAGGCCCTCGCGCGGCTCGAGGACGGGCCGGTCGTGCGCAGCGTGGAGCGCGCCCTCCGGCACGCCCCGGGCCGCGCGCGCGCCGACGCGCTCGAGGTGCTGACGCACCTCGGGGATCGCGAGGCCTCGCAGGCGCTCGCCGTGCTGCTCGAGCTCGCGCCGGTCGAGGAGAAGCTCGGGCCGCTGCGGCGGCTCGGGGCGCCCCCGCGCACGGCGGCCGAGGCGCTCGCACGCGCCGCGGCCCATCCCGCCCCCTGGGTTCGCCGCGCGGCGCATGCCGCGGCAGACTCGGGCGCCGACCCGGAGGAGATCGTGACGATGAAGCACCTCCTGGCGCTGCGGCAGGTCTCGCTGCTCTCCGCGTTGTCGCTCGAGCGGCTCCAGGCCGTGGAGCGGATCGCGCGCGAGGTCGAGTACCTGAAGGGCGAGGTGATCGTGCGCGAGGGTGAGCCCGGCGACGAGCTCTACCTGCTCGTCGAAGGGGCCGTCGACGTCGTCAAGCAGGCGGGGACGGCGCGCGAGGAGCGCGTCAACGCGCTCGGCGCCGGCTCCTACTTCGGGGAGATGGCGGTGTTCGACGGTGCGCCGCGCAGCGCCACGGTCGTGGCGGCGAGCGACGCGCGCGTGCTGGTGCTGGCCGGCGCGCGCCTGCGCGAGCTCGTCCACGAGATGCCGGAGCTGGCCTTCGACCTCCTGCGCGTGCTGGCCGAACGCCTGCGGCGGGTGGAGGAGCGCGCGGCGGGCGGCGCCTGATGCTTCGGGGCCACCGCGACGCGCTCAACGGGCGCGCGGGGGCGTACAGCGAAGGCAGAGGGGGTGGGATCTCTCGATCTCGACGGGGGCGTGCAGGCGCCGGCAGCGGGTGCAGGTGACGAGCAGGACGGGGGCGGACGGGGCGCGCATGGGGCTTCTCGGAAGGGCGGGAAGGGCGTGTCGCGAGCGCATCGGAAGCGGGAGGGGCCGTCTTTAGCCGGGCGCGGATCTGATAGGATCGACCGTCATGACGAAGCTCCCCGACGCCCGCGGCCGTGCGACCGTCCCCTTCGACGCGATCGAGCCGGGCGCCGACGTGGGCTCCTTCTCCTACGCGCTCGACGAGAAGACCGTCTCGCGGCACCTCCAGGCGACCCAGCAGGCCCCGGGGCCCTTCGCTCCGGTCTCGCTCCTCGCCGCCGACGGCGTCAACCTCGCGGACCGCCACTACGACATCTCGCAGTCGGTCCACGCCGCTCAACGCCTCGAAGTGTATGCGCTGCCGCGCCTCGGCTCGACCCTCACCGTACGCGGCCGCGCGGCGGCCAAGTGGGTCCACAAGGGGCGCCGCTACGTCGAGATCGACACCGAGACCCGGGACGACGCCGGCACCCGGATCGCCACCGGCGTCACCACCGGGGTCGTCGTCTACTCGGAGCGGGTGGCCGACCAGGGCGTGCGGCCGGCGCCGCGCGAGCCCGCGCTCCCGGAAGGTCCGGCCCTCGAGACCCTCGCGCCCCTCGAACGCGTGATGACCCGCGAGGCGATGATCCTCTACGAGCCCGAGGGCGAGGTCAACTTCCACACCGACGACGAGGTGGCGCGGGCGGTCGGCCTCCCCGCCTCGATCGCGACGGGCACGCTCTTCCTCGCCTACGTCTTCGACCTGCTCCAGCGCCGCTACGGAGCGGCGGCGATCCCGGGGACGGCCCTCGACGTGCGGATCCGCCTGCCGGTCTTCGCGGGGGACCGGATCGTGACGACCGGCGAGGTCGCCGGACGGGCCGCCGGGATCGACCGGCTGCGCGTCGCGTGCACGGGCCCGCGCGGTGCGGTCATCACCGGCACCGCCCGGGTCCGGAGCGCGCCGTGAGCGATCCGGCCCGCGCGTTCGGGGCGCGCTGGGGCACGCCCGACGAGGCCATCGCCCTGGTGCGCGACGGCATGCACGTCGCGGCGGGCCTGATCGAGCCGACGGACCTCCTGGCGGCCCTCGCGCGGAGCGAGACGCGGGGCGCGGCCACGCTCGCCGTCTGCGCGCTCGGCGGGCTCGCCCTCGGCCAGACCGGCCGCTTCCGCATGCGGACGGCCTTCGCGACCCCGGCCTCGCGCCCGCTCGCCGCCGCGGGGCTCTGCGAGTACCTGCCCCTCACCTTCGCGCGCGGCGGAGCGTTCTTCCGCGCCGAGGCCTTCGACGTGGTCCTCGTGCGGCTCGCGCCGCCCGACGCCCAGGGCCGCTGCTCCTACGGGTGGGCGGCGGGCTACACGCCGGAGCTCCTCGACGTCGCCATCGCGCGCGGGCTCCCGATCCTCGCCGAGATCGACCCGGCGATGCCGCGGACCCGCTCGGGGCGCGAGGTGCCGGTGGAGGCGATCGCGCGCGCGTGCCCGGCGCAGGCGCCGGCGGCGGCCGACACCCCCGTTCCCCCCTCTCCCCACGCGCCGGCGATCGCCCGCCATCTCGCGGAGCTCGTGCCCGACGGGGCGACGCTCCAGGTCGGGATCGGGTCGGTTCCCGACGCCGCCGTGGCGCTCCTCGAACGCCGCGCGCTCGGGATCCACACCGAGGTGCTCGGCCCGGGGCTCGTCTCGCTCGCCGTCGCCGGCCGCGCGGACGGCTCGCGCAAGAGCGTCGACCCCGGCCTCGCCGTGTGCACGATCGCCTCGATCGACCCCGCCGTCTTCACCTTCGTCGACGGCAGCCCGGCGGCCAGGGTGCGCGGCGCCGACGAGGTGCTCGACCCGCGCCAGGTGGCCCGCCACGCGACCCTGCGCTGCATCAACAGCGCGATCAGCGTCGACCTTCGCGGACAGGTCGACGCCGAGACGATCCGCGGCGAGCAGGTGGCGGGAGTCGGCGGGCAGCTCGACTTCTTCCGCGGCGCGGGGCTCGTCGACGACGCCCTCCGCATCATCGCCATCGAGTCGACCGCCGCCGGCGGCAAGCACTCGCGCATCGTGCGCTCGCTCCCGGAGCGCGCCGTGGTGACGAGCACGCGCTACGACGTCGACTACGTCGTGACCGAGCACGGCATCGCCCGCCTCGCGGGCCGCACCGACGAGCAGCGGGCGCGGGCCCTGATCGAGGTCGCACACCCGGACTTCCGGGACGCTCTGCGCTGAGGAGTTCCGCTCCGGCCGCGCGCCTGCCGGAGCCATCCGCCCGGCAGGCGGCGGTACAGCCACATCCCAGGTCCGTACACCGCACGATCGTTCAGTGCTCGTGGGTGTGCCGTGCCTCGCTGCCGAGCAGGCGCTGCGCGATCGCGATGGCGTCGCGCTTGAGCGCCGCCAACTGCTCGGGAGCCAGGTGCGGATAGGGAAGCTCGGGCATGAAGGCGGGGAGAGCCGCCACGTAGAACAAGACGGCTCCGGCGATCGCGCTCACGAAATGCAACGGATCCGGGTGGATCGGCTGGATGACGCCGGCGCGCTCACCCTCCTCGAACGCGACCCGCAGCGTGTCGAGGAAACGGGTCGCATAGGCACCGACCTGGGTCCGCTGCTCGGGGTCGGTCGCGACGATCTGGCGTACCGCCAGAGAGGCAGCGGTGGGCCGGCGGGAGACGTAGTCGACCAGCGCTTCGACGGTCGCCTCGATCCGCGTCGGGAGGTCGGCCGGGCCCGCGATGGCGCGATGGAGACTGTCGTACAGGGAGACCGTCACGTCCGACAACACGGCCCGATGGAGCGCGCGCTTGTCGCCGAAGTGATACAGCACCGCGGAGGTCGCGATCCCGGCGTCGTTGGCGATGTCCTCGATGCGGGTCTCGTCGAAGCCGGCCTCGGCGAAGCGGCGCTCGGCGGCCGCGAGGATCCGCTGGCGGGTCAACACGCTCTTCTGGAGCTTCGTCCCGACACGCAAGGTGGTGGCCTCGAAGGGGCTTGCCGGGTCTGGCATCCCGCGCGGAGCGCGAGCGCCCCCGCTCCTCGCGCCCGCGCGACCTCGAGATCGAGCGCGTCGGGCTCAGCTGCGGTGGGCAGCCTCGGCCCACTCGGGTCGCACGAGGTCGCTGCGGAGCTGGAGGTAGTGGGAGTCCTCGCGGTACGACCAGGGATGGAAGCCGGGCTTCAGGAACGCCAGGATCGAAGACCCCCTTCCCCGCCAGATCCCTTCTGCACCGAACGCGTGATGGCCGATGGCACGCCACTCCGACCAGCGGAAGGCAGCGCCTTCGACGCGCAGCAGGCGGAAGACGAGGACGGGGACCATGATGCCCAGCACCAGCAGTGCGATGGCGAGCGCCGTCACGCGATGGAGGTATGTCGAGACGCCGTCTCCGTAGACGTCCACGAACGCGTCGAAGCAGATCGCCTTGTGCTCGCACTCCTCGTAGAAGTGCCAGAGCAGGAGGCGCGCCATGCGCGGGTCGGCGTCGGCGAACGCCGTCGGATCGGTCAACGCCCGGGTCCCCATCTCACCAAGGAAGTGCTCTCCGGCCACCACGATGGCCGAGCGGAGCTTCGTGGTCGAGAAGCGCTCCACCCAGCCCAGCAGCCGACGCACGAAAGCATCGACCATCGCCCAGGGGACGCCCCAGTGTTCGTAGAGGCGGTAGGTCCGCTGGTGCACGCGCGAGTGGAACGCTTCCTGCTGCATGAAGGCGGCGAACTCCTGGCGGAGGGCCGGGTTCTCCACGCGAGGGAGGAGCCGCTTTGCGTCGCGCAGGAAGAAGGTCTCGATCGCGGGTCCGGCGATCGTGAACATGTTGTAGAACGCGGTGATGCCCGCGCTCCCGCTATGCCAATGACGCGGCACGTTCGTGTCCGCGAAATCGATGTCGGGCAGCCGGGGAACGACCCGCACGCCTCGCGCGGCGGTGGACGTGAGGGGCCTCTCGGTCCCGGAGGCGGAAGGGTCGGCGACGGCGGGCACGCTCATGTCTCTCTCCTTGGCTCGAAGCGATCGAGTGCAATGAAAGAACTGAATGATGAAACAGTTTCACTTGGAGCCAGATCTTTGTCAATCATAAACCGTTCCAGGTCCACGAATTCCAATTTCATTCGCGACAGTTTGATATTACAGAAGTTCCTAGATCCGGTTCTATCCCCAGGGGATATATAAATAGTCTAGAAGTTCAAATATTCTGAAGGACAGCCCCGCTGTCTTCGCGCTCCTCGCCGAGGCCTGGCGGCGGGAGCGATCCCCGGCAGGACGCGTCTGCGAGAGAAGGGGGTGCTCCCGAGGACGGCCCGGCGCCGCACGCCGGCTCAGAAGGTCCAGCGCAGCCTCAGGAACAGCTCTTCGCGCTCCGCGATCGCCGAGAGCCCGTCGAAGCGGGTGCGCGTGTCGAAGTCGCTCGTCGCATCGGGGAGCGCGATGGGATGGCGCGGCAGGCGGTTGTCGTCGGGGCTGCCGTAGAAGGCGAGCGCGCCGACCGTCGCGGAGAAGGCCTCGTCGAACCGGTAGGTGACCTGGCCGATCACTCCTCCGGAGGAGGACCCCACGTCGTGGACGAAGACCAGGGTCGGGAGCAGCCGGTCCTGGTAGTAGCCGGTGGCGATCGCGAGCGTGCCGAGCAGGGAGAGCGGCCCGTCGGTGTCGAAGCTCGAGTCGTGGTCCGGGACGTAGCGGACGAAGAGCTGGCTGTTGAGGAAGAAGGTCCGATTCGGATTCAGGAAATCGATGAAGGTCGGCCGGTCGACCGAGACGGTCAGGTTGAACGTGTCCGCCCGCTGGTTCCCGTCTGCCGACTGGTTGCTTGCGAACGGCGTGCCGTCGATCCAGGTGAACTCGAGGCTCCAGGCCGAGCGCGTCCGGTCCTCCGCGAAGTCGACGGAGAGGCCGAGCACGTTGCGCTTCGGATAGACGAGCGCGGCCTCGCCGCCGCCGTGCCAGCCCCAGTCACGGCGGCCGAAGCGGCCATTGCCGCCCGCGCGCACCTCGGGGCGCCTCGAGCCCGAGAGCGCCACCAGCGCCCGGATCGCAGCGCACGTCTCGAGATCGGTGAGCTGGCACTTCTCGTCGCCTTCTGCGATCCCGAGCACCGCGAGCGTCACCGCGACGTTGTACGACAGGGCGGCCATCTCGCTGGCGAAGAGCTGCCCCGTGCGCGGGTCGAGGAGGGGATGCGCCGCAACGCAATCAGGGGAGTCGCCGGGCCCTGTGCAGCCGTCGGCGAGCGGGTCGTAGCTCGGGTCGCCGGGCCCTCGCGCCCCGGGGAGGATGTAGAGCCGCCCGTCCTCGAAGCGGGTCGCAACGGGATTCTCCCCGAGCCCGGGAAACGACTGGAGGACGACGCTCGCCTCGGCGTTGAAGAAGTCGATCCCGTCGGTGTCGCAGTTGGTGGCGTAGAACGGACCGCAGCCCAGGAGCGCTTCCTGCTCGTCGGTCAGGTGGAAGCTCAGCGAGTCCAGCGGGAGCAGGCCGGCCCCTGGACCGTCGTTCGGGTCCCGGTTCAGGGGGACGAGGTCCACCTGCTGGTCCGCGGGGATCTCCAGCACCGTCTGGAGAACGTGGCCCAGCCCGTTGGCGGTCGGCTGCCCGGCGAGCAACCCCCCGACTGCCTCCGGCACCGTGAGTCCCAGCACCAGGTCCTCCTGCAGGTTCAGGAGGTCGCCCAGACAGCGACCGCTCAGATCGATGGAGTTCCCCGGGAAGAGCCGGTCCATCGCCCGTTCCCCGAAGCCGAGCGACGCCTTGCAGCCAAGGTCGAACGCCTGGCGGTTGCCGCTCGCGAAGTCGAGGGCGTTGTCGGGCGTGAGCGGTCGGCCCTCCGCATCGAGCGGCCGGCCGGTCCGGACGTCCACGTTGCGCTGGTACTCGTTGAAGAGCTCGACGGTGGGGACGTCCTCGTAGCCGTAGAAGTCCATCAAGGCGAACGAGAAACGGTCCCAGCGGAACTCGACGCGGGCGCCCACCTCGACGCCCTTCACGTCGTCCCAGCCGTTCGGGGGGTGCACCACCCCGGCGACGCCCGTCCCCGTCGTGCCGTGCGCCCACAGGCCCGTCGAGATGGCGCACACCGGCCAGATCGTATAGGGCTCGCCACAGCGGCCCAGGTCGATCGGCTCGAAGCGGTCGAAGTTCGCGGCCAGCTCGAGGCGCAGGTCCTCGAGCGGGCCCACGTCGTAGAACGACCAGGTGCCGCGCACCGACAGCAGCGCGATGCGGCTCTCCTCGAGGCTCGGCAGCGAGGCGAGCGCCAGGTCGATCGGGTTGAACTGGTCGGTGGTCCGGAAGAGTTCCGTCTTGCCCCAGACGATGTTCTGCTTGCCCGCGCGGATCCAGAGCCGCGATTCGAACATCTCGAGGTCGAGGTAGGCCTCCTTCAGCTCGTAGGTCTCGCTCTGGCTCGCGCCATGATTCCAGGCCAGCTCGTGCTCGCCGAAGTTGGTGTCGAACGAGCCGAAACGGTGCTTCTCCTCGCGCAGCGCAGCCGACGGCGTGTAGAGCGAGCCGGTCGCCGGCCGCAGCGGCAGCGGCAGGGTCGTGGACGTCTCGTGTCGCAGCGCGCCGTTCGGCTCGATGTTCATCGAGTAGGGCCAGGGGCCGAGCGGCAGCGCGACGTCCTGGCCGGCCACGTGGATGCGCTTCCACGAGAAGCGGTCGTCCTCGACGGGACCGAATGCGGCGGCGGTGGTCGCCGGATCGATGCCGACCGCGAAGGCAGGCGCGAAGCCCGGGTTCGCCACGATCGTGCGCAGCTCGAGGTCGCTCTTCTGGACGTGCTGGACCGGGATGCCGAGGCCGGGGAGGTCGTAGGGTCCGACGCGCTCGAGCGTCGTCGCATCCGCCCAATTCCGTGCCGGCGACACGCGTGCGCTGTCACCGAACATGCGCTCGGCACCGAGCGTGCCGCAGCCGTTGTAGACGCAGTCGTAGCGCACCTCGAGGCGCGCGAAGGCCGTCAGCAGCTCGATCGGCCCCCAGCCCCCGGTCACGAGATCCGCGACGGGCTCGACGTTCAGCACGAGCGCCGACTGACTCAGGTAGGCACGCGCCGGCTCGAACCCGTCGGCCAGCATGCGCAGCTGGTACTCCATGCTGCCGTGGATCTCGAAGCGACCCTGGTCCGGCGAGACGAGCGCGGACTCCTCGGCCGCGAGACTCGCAGCGGCCGCGAACCAGACGCACGCCGTCGCCCCCGAAACGATCCGGCTCCAAGGCATGGTCGTGGCCTCAGCGGCCGCGGGTCAGTCGGCCGACGTCGATGTACTGGCGCGCCTTCCCGGCCGGCAGCGGTGTCCCGTTCGCGTCCCAGAACTCGATGCGGTTGCCGGTTCCGGTCTGCACGTTGATCACGACGTCAGCGACATTCACGCTGTCGCGCGGCTCTGGAACACCCTCCCAGGCCTTGTAGCGGTCGTGGTCTTCGCTCCAGCGCTTGTTGTGGTAGATGATCTTCCAGAGCTCGTCCTTCTGGTCGTAGGCGAACGAGTAGAGCGCCTCCGACGTGTTCTCGTCGACGTAGATGTCCTTGTGCGCGTAGGGATGATCCGCGTTCCTCGGCGTGAGTCGGACCTTGATCGCCTTGCGCAGCTCCCAGCGGTCGTCCGCCATCGAGAGGCCGTACGGGCCGAAGTTGTGGTTCTTCGCGTAGGGGTACGCCCGGACCTTCGAGTTGACCGGGGCGAGGATGTCCATCCGGCCTAGGCACTGCCATTCGTACTGGGGCACGACGCCGAAGAAGCCGCCGAAGTCGTCGAAGGTGAAGTCGGTGCCCGAGACGGCATCGGTGCGCTGCGCCGTCGAGATGCGCCGTACCCTACGCAGGGTCGGCACATACACCCAGGTGTCGTCGTTGCGCGCCTGGGCGAGCGGGCCCTGCGAGGACTTGTAGCGGTAGTTGATGAGCGCGATGCCCTTCGCGTCGTAGGGAGCCAGCACCTCCACGCCGTAGGCGAGCTTGCGCTTCTCGCCGCGGAAGAGGTCCCCGCCCTGGTCGGCGTACTGGGGCTCGGGACGCCCGGAGAGCCAGATGTTGCGTGCCGTCCCTTCGTAGTAGAGCGGCAGCTCCTCGCCGCGATCCCAGTAGCTGTAGTAGGCGTGGCCGGACACGCCGGCGCCCTCCCAGCGCCGGTCGAGGTCCCAGGCGACCTTGACGCCGGCCTGCGGATCGCCCTGGCAGTCGATCTCGTCCATCGGGAAGGGCTGGCCGGCGACGTAGCCCTCGAGACTCCCGTCCGGCCCGATGCTGGACTTGCCGCGGTTCCGTGTCGTCGCCTCCTGGTAGACGGCAGCAGGCGAGTAGTCGCGGAAGGCGGGGCCGATCTCGAGCTGCATGCCCTCGTAGAAGAAGAAGTCCTTGTGGGGCCACAGCTCGACGGGAAGGTAGGGGCGGAGTCGATCCACCTGCTCGAAGCCGATGACCTCTCCCTCGCGGAGAGCGGGCTGCGTCGTGGCATCGTCCTCGGCGTCACCCGCCGGCGCCCCGAACGCAGAGACGACGGCGAGCGCGGCCAGCCCGATGCGAAGCGGCTGCGCCGCGCGCTTCGCTCGGGATCGGCGGGAAGGCTGAACCTCGATCACTGGAAGCTCCCTCGTGCCACCTCTGGCGGCGAAGCTCGATGCGGGTGGGGGGGCAGATGGGGCCTTCGAGCGACCGACCATCCTGACCCGCCGGGAGCGGGCACAGAAGTGGCCGACACGCCAAACGCTGGTCATTTCGCGCCCGTTGGCGGGCAGGCAGCCGAAGCGTCTCGTCGGTTCGCCGGGAGGATCGCCGCGATCGGGACCGACTTTCGCTACCTTACGGCCATTGCGCCCGACCGGGGGGGCGAGGACGGGCGGGGACGGACGGCGAGTTGCGAACGGCCACCGAGACCCTTCCCATGCCGAGCACGTACTTCGAGCTCATGCTGCGTGAGTTCGGTGTGTCGGCCACGATGCGTACTGCGCTCCTGGAGGGAACCGGGGTCCAAGGAGTGGAGCCGGGCGCCGAGATCACCCTGGGGCAGCAGCTGCGTCAGATCCGCAACCTCAACGCCGTGCAAGCGCCGGACTGGGCGCTTCGGGTGGGTGCACGCTTCGTACCCGCAACGCACGGTGCCGTCGGCTTCGCCGCGTGGAGCGCGCCGACGCTGGCCGAAGGGCTCGCCGTGCTGGAGCGGTTCGCCCACGTCCGGGTTCCCTACTTCCGGCTACGGTCGCACCAGGCGGAGGAGCGCTTCGTCCTCCGCGTCGAAGAGCGGGCCACCCTCGCCGACGACGAGCGCACCCCCCTGCTCGAGATGCTGTTCCTGAGCTTGCAGGGCCTCGTGGAGTTCGTGTTGGGACGGGCGATGGACGAGGCGACGATCCGTTTCGTCTATCCCGCACCAGCCTACGCTGCAGAGTACGCCAGGTGCTTTCGCGGGCGTATCCATTTCGGCGCCCCGGAGACGGCGCTCGCGATCCCATCTGGATGGCTCGCTCACACCAGCCCGATGGCCGACCCGATCATGTTCGCGAGCTCGTTCCGCCAGATCGAGACGCAGGCGCGTCGGCTCGATTCCGACGCTTGCATCGTGGCGCGCGTCGAGCAGCTGATCGCAGCGAGCGGGAGCCCGGGCCTGTCCTTGGCCGAGGCCGCCGCGCGTCTCCACCTCTCCCAGCGCACGCTGATCCGGCGGCTCCGGAGCGAACGCACGACCTATCGCGATCTCCTCGACGATCACCGCCGCTCGGCGGCCCAGACCTTGCTGCGCGATCCCCACCTGAACCTCGGCGAGGTCTGTCACCGGCTCGGGTATGGCGACCTTGCCAACTTCAGCCGCGCCTGCCGACGCTGGTTCGGCATGGCGCCGGGGAGCTACCGGCAAAGCCTCCAGAACGGAATGGAGTCGTCGCGCGGCCTCCACTAGGTGGCGGGTACCCGCGAAGCGGGCAGCTCGCTCGGCGACCGTCATGGCCGCGGTCCTCCCTCTGGTGGCGGCCGCGCGACGGAACGGCGTGGCGGCAAATGACCAATCTCTGGCGTCCCACCGCCTTTCCCGAACGTCCGCATCCACCATCATCGAGTGCCTCGGAGCAGGGGCCTCGATGCAGCTGCGATCCCTTCCCCACGCGAGAGACGAGGGTCGTCGCGACGATGGATTCCCTCCCGACCAGCCGAGGACCGTCTGCGCCTGGTGTGGCTCGCGAACGGGCGAGCAGGATGCGGAGGGAGCGAAGCCGGGGATCTCCCATGGGATCTGCATCTCGTGCTTCGAGCGTCTCGTGAGGTAGCCGCATGCGCGCGATCTACGTCGTTGGCGTCGGCATGACGCGCTTCGGTCGCCATCCCGAGCGAAGTCTCAAGGATCTCTCGCGCGAGGCCGTCCTCGAGGCGCTGGTCGACGCAGGTCGTGACGTCCGTGACGTCGGTGCGGCCTTCTTCTCGAACAGCGGCCAGGGCTATCACGAGGGCCAGCACGCTGTGCGCGGGCAGGTCGCCCTCCGGCCGCTCGGCATCGCGGGCGTGCCGGTCGTGAACGTCGAGAACGCCTGCGCGAGCGGGAGCACGGCCTTCCACCTCGCCGCCGACTGGCTACGGGCCGAGCGCGGCGAGATCGCGCTCGCGGTGGGTGCCGAGAAGATGGTGACCGGGGACCGTGCGAAGGCCTTCGGCCTGTTCGAGAGCGGCTGGGACGTGCACACGGTGGAGGAGAACCTGGCGGCGCTGCGCCGGCTCTCCGGCGGCGAGGCCACGAGCGGCGCCGCCAGACCGGACCGCCACAGCCGCTTCATGGAGATCTACGCCGCGCTCGCGCGCTTCCACATGCGCCGCTTCGGCACGACGCGGGAGCAGATCGCGGCGGTCGCCGCCAAGAACCACGGCCACTCCGTCCACAACGAGCGCGCGCAGTACCGCAAGCCCTTCACGGTCGCGGAGGTGCTCGGCGCGCGGCCCGTCGTCGACCCGCTCACGGTCGCCATGTGCGCGCCGCTCACCGACGGTGCCGCAGCCGCTGTGCTCTGCACGGAGCGCGGCCTCCCCCGCTTCGGCCGCAGGCGCGCGGTCCGCGTGCTCGCGACGGCGCTGCGCAGCGGGACCGACCGTGAGCCCGAGGCGTGGGACCGTCAGATCAGCCACCTCGCCGCGCGCGAGGCCTACGAGGCGGCGGGGATCGAGCCCGGCGACGTATCGGTCGCCGAGGTCCACGACGCGACCGCCGTCGGCGAGATCCTCCAGGCCGAGAACCTGGGCTTGTGCGCCTTCGGCGAGGGTGGGGAGCTCGCGGTGCGGGGCGACACCGCGCTCGGCGGTCGCATCCCCGTGAATCCCTCGGGCGGGCTCGAGTGCAAGGGGCACCCGCTCGGCGCGACCGGGCTCGGCCAGATCCACGAGCTGGTGACCCAGCTCCGCCACGAGGCGGGGCCGCGCCAGGTCGCGGGCGCGCGCATCGCCGTCGCCGAGAACGGCGGCGGGCTCATCGGGATCGAGGAGGCGGCCGCGTGCGTGACGGTGCTCGGCCGCGAGGACCGGACTTGAACCCCTCTCCCCTCGCCGCCGGCGTGGCCGCGGCCTGATCTCGAGGAGTCTCCCATGCAGTTCCTGACCGAGATCCCCCTCCCCGTGCTGGAGCGCACCGGGCTCGACGCCGACCTCAGCGATGCGGAGCGCGACGTCCTCGAGACGATGCATCGCTTCGCCGCCGAGGTGATGCGCCCGGTGGCGGCGAAGCTCGACCGCATGACGCCGGACGAGGTCGTGGCCGATGGCTCGCCGCTCTTCGACTTCCTGAAGCAGCTCGACGACCTCGGCATCTCGGTGCTCGCGGTAGCGGGTCTGGAGCCCGCCGTCGCGGCGCGGCTCCTGCCGCTCGTCGCCGAGGAGATGGGGTGGGGCGACGCGGGACTCACGATCCTCTCCGTCGCCGGCGCCTTCCCGGCGCTCGCTGCCCATCTCAGCGGCAACCCGGAGCTGATCGAGGTCTTCGGCGCACGCCGCGGGTGCTGGCTGGCTACGCAGCCGGACCGCGGCAGCGACGTCGCGGACATGGAGGGCTTCGCCCTCGAGAGGGGCAGCCGGCACCACGCGGGGAACCTGGTCGCTCGCGTCCAGGGCGACGAGGTCGTCCTGCACGGCCAGTCGTCGGCCTGGGTGTCGGGCGCGCCGATCGCCGAGACGGCGCTCGCCTACGTCGCCGCCGACTACGGCGACGGCTTCCACCGGCCAGACGGCACGATCCACGGCATGGCGCTGCTGGTGCCGCTCGACCTGCCCGGCGTGAGCCGCGGGCGGCCGCTCGACAAGCTCGGCCAGCGTCCGCTGCCGCAGGGCGAGCTCTTCTTCGAGCACGTGCGCGTGCCCGCGAGGTACGTGCTCGCCGACCGCGATCGCTTCCATGCCAACTTCTTCAGCGTTCTCGCCTTCGCGGGGCTCGAGATGTCCTCGGTGTTCACGGGCGTCGCCCGCGCCGCCTTCGAGCACGCGCTCGCCTACACGCACGAGCGAAGGCAGGGCGGGGTGCCGATCATCCAGCACCAGTCGGTGCGGCACCGGCTGTTCGAGCTCTGGCGGAAGACCGAGTCCGCTCGGGCGATGGCCCGGCGCATCACCAGCTACAACCTCCGGGGGAGCGCCCCGCACGTTCTCGCTTCGGCGACGGGGAAGATCCACTGCACCCAGATGGCCTTCGAGGTCGCGAGCGAGGCGCTCCAGCTCTTCGGCGGCAACGGCCTCACGAAGGAGTACCCCGTCGAGAAGCTGCTGCGCGACGCGCGCGCCGCGCTGATCGAGGACGGCGAGAACACGATCCTCGGGATCGTCGCCGGCAGCTGGCTGAGCCGCGAGTACCAGAGCCGCGCACGCTGATTCCCGACGACCGCAGCTCGCCTCTTCCCGATCCGGACAGGAGCCCCCCATGAGCCAGAAGCGTCCCGTCGTCGTCTACGGTGCCAGCGGATACACCGGCCGTATCGTCTGCGAGTTCCTGCGCGACCTCCAGCTCCCCTTCATCGCGGCCGGCCGCGACAAGGCGCGCATCGAAGCCGCGCTCGACAAGGTGCCGGGCATCGAGACCGCGGACCACGAGGTGGCGGTGGTTCCGCACGAGACCGATGCGCTGGCGCGTCTCTTCGAGGGATCTCGGGTCGTCTGCAACACCGTCGGCCCCTTCGAGCTCTACGGCGAGACCGTGGTGAAGGCCTGCCTCCAGGCCGGCGTCCACTACCTCGACACCACCGGCGAGCAGCAATTCGTGCTCCCGATCGCGCGCGACTACGGTGCCGCCTTTGCGAAGGCCGGCCTCCTGCTGGCTCCCTCGGCCGCCTACATGCACACGACGCTCGACATCGCGGTCTGCCATGCGCTCGAGAACCCGGGCATCCACTCGATCCACGCCGTCTGCGCCGCGACGGGCATCCCGACCTACGGCTCGACCCAGACCGTGGTGCGCGTGGCGCGGGCGGAGGAGTTCTTCGTCAAGGCGCGCAAGCTGGTGCCGTGGCCGCGTGGCCGGAGCTACGAGGTCCAGGTGCCGCTCTGGCCGGAGTCGCAGCTCGCGCTGCCCTGGTCGGGGACGGCGCTTCCGGTCTGGTACCAGGATCACCCGCAGCTCGAGAACCTGAAGGTGCTCGTCACCTTCGCGGACAACCGCGTGCTGATGGAGCAGGTCGTCGGGCTCGTCAAGGGCTTCGACGAGCAGCTCCGGGACCTGCCCAGGGAGGAGCAGGAGAAGGCGCTCACGGGGATCGCCGAGTCGATCCAGCCCGGCATGCCGCCGCGCGAGAACCGGATGGTGCACCGCAACCTCGACTTCGTGGTGGGCTACGGCCCGACCGCGCACGTCGAGGTGCGGGTGCACTCCAACTGCGCCTACCAGCAGACCGGCCTCATCCAGGCCTTCTGCGCGGCGCAGCTCGTGCACGGCCGCCCGCGGGCCGGGGGCTTCCAGTCGCCCTGCCAGGCGTTCGGCCACCGCGGGCTCCTGGGGCTCCTCCGGGAGTACGGCTATGCGGAGCTCGAGCAGGTCTGAGCGGGCGAAGCGTCGCGCAGGGGAGGGGCACTCGCGTGTCGGTGATCGATCTGTTCGACCGGGGCCATGGGATCTCGCCCGACGGCGTCTATCTCGTGGCCGACGGCTACTCCTGCACCTACCGGGAGGCGCGGCGGCTCAGCCTGCGCATCGCGAACCGGCTGCTCGAGAAGGGCTTCGCGCCGGAGACGCGCGGTGCGGTGCTGGCGCCGAACGACCCCGTGGCCTGGACCACGACTCTCGGGATCTGGCGGGCGGGGCTGGCCTGGGTGCCGATCAACCCGCGTGGCACGCCCGATTCCTTCCACGACGTGCTCGACCGCTTCGACGCCCGCGTGCTGTTCTTCCACGGCGTGTTCACCGAGGTGGTCGGAGCGCTGCGGGGGAAGCTCGAGCGCGTCGGCGAGCTCGTCTGCCTCGACCGCGAGACCCCGTTCGCCCCCTCGCTCGAGACCTGGCTCGCCGGCGCGTCGGAGGCGGAGGTCGAGCTCGCGATCGCGCCCGAGCAGCTCTGCATGATCCAGGCGACCGGTGGCACCACCGGCCGGCCGAAGGGCGTGATGCTCACCCATCGCAACCTGCTGGCGTTCACCGCGAACCTGATCATCGGCACCCCCTACCCGGACGGCGTCCCCGTGAACCTCGCCGCGGCGCCCATGACGCACACCGCGGGGGTGCTCTCGCTCGGCGCCGCGGCCCGCGGCGGCCGGCTGGTGATCCTGCAGCGGCCGGATCCGGCGCTGCTCCCGAAGCAGATCGAGGAGCACCGCGTCAGCGAGCTCTTCCTGCCGCCCACCGTGATCTACCGCCTGCTCGAGGTCCCCGGGATCGAGAGCCACGACTACGGCTCGCTCCGGTACTTCCTGTACGGCGCCGCGCCGATGTCGACGGAGAAGCTCCGCCGCGCGATCGACGTGTTCGGACCCGTGATGACCCAGTTCTACGGGCAGAGCGAGGCGCCCGGCACGATCTCCTACCTCTCGCCGGCCGAGCACCTGGTCGACGGCAAGCCGGCGGGCGACGAGCGGCTCTCGTCCTGCGGCCGGCCGACGCCGCTCGTCCAGGTTGCCATCCTCGACGACGACGGCCGCCGTGTCGCACCCGGCGAGACGGGAGAGATCTGCGTCCGCGGCGACCTCGTGATGAGGGGCTACTACGAGGACCCCGAGCAGACGGCGCAGGCGATCGTCGGCGGTTGGCTCCACACCGGCGACGTCGGGCGCTTCGACGCCGAGGGCCGTCTCCACATCACCGACCGCAAGAAGGACATGATCATCTCGGGCGGCTTCAACGTGTACCCGAGCGAGATCGAGCAGGTACTCTGGTCGCACCCCGCGGTGCAGGACTGCGCAGTGATCGGGGTCCCCGACGCGGACTGGGGGGAGGCCGTGAAGGCCGTCGTCGAGTGCAGGCCCGGGGCGACCGTCGAGGTCGCCACGCTCCTCGATCTCTGCCGCGAGCGGCTCGGCGGCGTGCGCACGCCGAAGTCGGTCGACTTCGTCGCCGAGCTGCCCCGCAGCCCGGCCGGCAAGGTCCTGAAGCGCGAGCTCCGCGAGCGCTACTGGGCCGGCGCGACGCGGAGGATCTGAAGCAAGGCCGTTTCCGTCTGCCGCGAGCGCCGCTACGGAGCGGCCGCGATCCCGGGGGCGGCCCGTCGGGCCCACGCAGCCTCTGGCCGACCCGTCCGTTCCCCAAGGCCCCCGGCCATCAGCGGAGGGGCTCGATTCCCGGGCTCGACCCGCCGGCCCCGAGCGAGCCGGCGTCGAGCGCGTTCAGCGGCCCTACCCCTCGCGGGTGGCCTATCCGATCAAGGAACGAGAATCAAGCTACCCGCGATGGGAATGCAGTTGATACGCTCGGGCACCCCGACGAGAGAGCCGTCGTCCGTGGATTGATGGCCCGGGAACACGGAGGCGTGTGCCCGGTGGACCTGTGGCATGGCTCGTTGTCGGATTTCCTACGCAATGCAGAGGCAGGCGCGCTCGCCGGCGAAATGGCAGGCCAGTTCGTCCGGCTCCATCGCTACGCGCCGAACACGGCCGAGCTGCGTAGCTGGGAGAACTCGGTCGGCGCGCTGGCCGCCGCTTTGCGCCCACTGAAGGAGCGCGACGTGGGCGTCGCGGTCGGCGCAACGGGGCCGATCGGGATGGCGTCACTCGTGCGCGATTCCGCGAGCTCTCCGGCGGGGGTTGCCCTCGAGTACCACCTCCCGCTCACCGGCAAGCGCGTGGACGTCATGCTCACCGGCCGCGATGCCAGCGGCAGTGGCTCTGCGATCGTGCTCGAACTCAAGCAATGGTCCAACGTCGACGTCGAGGATGAGTATGCGACGAACATCCTGGTCGGTGGTGAGGAGCGGGTTCACCCCTCCCAACAGGCGCTCGACTACGCGGACTGGCTCACCGACTACCACTCGGCCTTCGTGGCGAGCGACCTCGTAGCGTTGCCGGCCGCCTACTGTCACAACCTGGCAGCGCCGTTCGACGTTCCGCTCCGCGACGCGAGGTTCGATGGCCTGCTCGAGCGAAGCCCCCTCTTCACGCATGGGCAGGAAGCGGATCTCACGGACTTCGTCGGCGCACATCTCGGACGGGGCTCCGGGCTCCAGATCCTCGATGCCCTGACTGGCGCTCGCTTCCGTCCCAGCAAGCGGGTCCTCGAGAACCTCGAGGCCGTCCTCGAGTGTCAGGAGGAATGGCACCTGCTCGACGAGCAGAGGCTCGCCTTCAACGCGATCTACGACGAGGTCCGGCGACAGCAGGCTCGTGCTGGACGCGCGGTGATCGTCGTTCGCGGTGCGCCGGGAACGGGGAAGACGGTGATTGCCGTTCAACTCCTGGCGGCTTCCCTGCGCCTCGGCTGGAAGGCTGCGCACTCGACCGGCGGCAAGGCCTTCACGACCGTGCTCCGCAGCAGGTTTCGTGGCGCGCAGGATCTCTTCCTCTGGAACATGAACCTGCGAAAGGCGCCTTCCCAGGGGCTCGACCTCCTTCTCGTGGACGAGGCGCACCGCGTCCGCGAGACCAGCGATCAACGCTTCACCCCGAGATCCGAGCGGGGCCGGCGGTCCCAGACGGAGGAGCTGATCGACGCGGCCAAGGTGACGGTCTTCCTGCTCGACGAGAATCAGTTCGTTCGTCCCGACGAAGTCGGCCGTAGTGCCGTCTTCCTCCAGGAGGCGAGGCGGAAGGGCGCAAGGGTCAAGCAGTTCGATCTCGCCGCCCAGTTCCGCTGTGGAGGTTGTGCGGAGTATGTCGCCTGGGTGGACTGGTTGCTGGGATTCTCCATCGAGAAGCCCGAGCCTTGGCGTGAACGCTACCGCGTCGAGCTCGCGGACACGCCAGAGGTGCTCGAGCGCCTGGTCGCCGAATCCCGGGTCGCGGGGGAGAGCGCTCGTCTGGTCGCGGGCTTCTGCTGGAGGTGGAGCGACCCGGCGAAGACCGGCGATCTGGTTCCCGATGTCGTGGTCGGTGACTGGCGGCGCCCGTGGAACCGCAAGGCGGGAAGCAGGCCGTACAAGCCTGCCCAGCACCCGTACACGCGGTGGGCGGAGACGGAGGAGGGTGAATCCCAGATCGGGGTCATCTACAGCGCCCAGGGCTTCGATTTCGGGCGGATCGGCGTGATCTGGGGTCGTGACCTGATCTGGCGCGACGGGCAGTGGATCGCGCAGCCCAAGGAGTCCCAGGATCGGCCCGTGAGATCCTCACCCGACATGCTCCGCCTCGTTCGCAACGCCTATCGGGTGCTGCTGACGCGCGGCCTGCGTGGTGCGCGGATCCTGGTCCTGGACGAGGAGACCAGGGGCTACGTGGAGAGCGCGCTGGCGGGGATGCAGGATTGACGGCGGATCGGGGCGCCCGCAGCGCCCTCTTCGTTCGTGCGGAGGAGCGGCGAGGGGAACGACGCCGCGATCGCCCCGACTCGCTGCGAAACGCGTAACGTGGCGGAGAGGGAGGGATTCGAACCCCCGGTACCCTGACGGGTACACCTGATTTCGAGTCAGGCCCGTTCAACCAGGCTCCGGCACCTCTCCGCGGGCCGGGCAACCTAGCATCCCGGCCGGGGGCGCGTACCCGCTGGCCCGCGGGCGTGCTAAACCCCGCGGATCGCAGGAGGCAGCCAGGGCTCGTGGCGCGCGACGACCTGATCCAGACGACCGGCTCCGTCGAGAAGATCCTCGGCGGCGGGCGCTACCAGGTGACGCTCGACTCGGGCCAGACCGTGACCGCCCAGCTCTCGGGGCGCATGCGCCGGTTCCGGATCCGCGTGATCCCGGGCGACCGCGTGCAGGTGGGCCTCTCGCCCTACGACCCGACCCACGGCTTCATCACGTTCCGGCTGCGCGAGGGCCAGAACGCGCCCGGGGACGGGCCGTAGGCCCCCGGCCGGGCTCCGGACCGCGGCGCCGCGACGTCTGGCTGCTGCGGGCGATCTCGGCCTTCGACCGCGCCCGCCTGGCGCGCCAGGCCGCCCGCCACCCGGGCCTCTCGATCGACCCGAGCGCCAGCAGCAACCTCGCGCTCGCCGACTTCCAGCTGGCCGAGGGCGCGCGGCTGCGGATCGGGCCGCGCTTCGTCACCGAACGGCGTCACCACGCGCTGCGCTTCCTGCTCGGGCCCGGCGCCGAGGTCGAGATCGGCCCCGACGTGTGGCTGCGCACCGAGCTCGGTCCGGTGCTCCTCGCCTGCTTCGCCGGGGCGCGCATGGTGCTCGGCCCGGAGGCCTTCCTGAACGGCGCGCACCTGTCGGCCAAGCGCGAGCTCGTGCTCGGCCGGCGCGCCTGGGTGGGCCCCGGCTCGCGGGTCTTCGACTCGGACCAGCACGACTTCGACGCCGGGCGCCCCGAGGCCGCCGCGCCGGTCCGGATCGGCGACCACGTCTGGATCGCCTCCGACTGCACGGTGCTGAAGGGGGTCACGATCGGCGCGCACGCGGTGGTGGGCGCCCGCTCGCTGGTGACCCGCGACGTCCCCCCGCACACGCTCGTCCTCGGCGCGCCGGCGACCCCGCGCGGCACGGTCGGCGACCGCTCGCGCGTGCGCTGAGCCCGGCCGTCCGGCCACCGCTGCGAGCGCCCGGCTGCCCCGCCCCCGGCCCGAGTGCCCGGCTCTCCCGCCGCCGCTGCGAGCGCCCGGCCGCCCGGCCGCCGGTCCGCGCGCCCGGCTGCCCGGCAGCCGGTCAGAAGCGGTAGCCGATCCCTGCCTGCGGCCCGTTCAGGTCCACCTCGCGCTCGCCGTCGTGATCGTCGGACAGCCGCTTCCAGCCGACGAAGAAGTCCACGTGCTCCCAGGCGCGGTAGTCGAGCCGCGGATTCACGCTCCAGGTCAGGTGGCTGGCGTCCCCGATGTCGAAGCCGCCGATGTCCGCGGTCGCCCCGAGCGTCAGGTTGGGCACCAGCTCGACGCGCCAGCGCAGCCCGACGAGCGGGCTGAACCAGTTGCGGGACTGGTCGTAGCGGAGATCGTGGTCGTCGGCGTTCGCGTTGGACTCGTGGAAGCGGGCGCCCGCCATGAGGTCGACGTGGAGGCGCGGCGCGTCGAGGCCGGTCGACCGGGAGAAGGGCCGCACGACGTCGAGCACGCGGTAGCCGAGCTTCGCGTCGACGATCGTGCTCGTCTGCCAGCCGTTCGAGTTGTAGTCGCTCTGGACCCAGGAGCCGTCGACGAGGCCGACGAAGCGCTGGTAGCGGCCGTCGATGTAGCCGCCGAAGCCCCCGTCCGCGTCCTCGAAGGCGTCGCCGAGGTCCTTGTGGAAGTTCCGCGTGGAGCGTTCGCCCGTGAAGCGGTGGGTGCCTTCGACCTCCATCTCCGCGGCGGTGAGCCAGCCGTAGCCGCCGATGCCGAGATCCCACTCGCGCTCCGGCGGCGGCTCGGCCCGGGCGGTGGCAGCGAGGAGCAGGGATCCGGCTGCGACGAGGCCGGCCCGCGCGAGCGCCGTCTGGATCCGAAGCCTCATGTGTCTCTCCTTGGTGTCGGCCCCCCTCCCGCTGCGGCCGCGCAAGCGGCCCAGCGCCGAGCCTAGCCGCGCGTTCCCCGCCGACCACCGGTTTCCGGCGGCCCCCGAAGGGGGGCGGGACGGGGCGCGGCTCTCGGCCGGGCCCGGCTGCGGTACGGTCCGCGCACCATGCCCCGCAAGATCGCCCTCTTCGGTCAGGCCGCGTTCGCGAAGGACGTGCTGGTGCGGCTCCTCGAGGCCGGCCACGAGCTCGTGGCGGTCTACGCGCCGCCCGCGGGCGCCCGGCCCGACCCGCTCGCCGAGGAGGCCGGCCGGCGCGGTCTGCGCCTGCTCCGCCACAAGGCCTTCCGCCGCGCGGGCCAGGCCCTCCGCGAGCGCGTCGAGGAGTACCGCGCGCTCGGCGCGGAGCTGAACGTGATGCCCTACACGACGGTGATCCTGCCGCCCGAGATCGTCGACGCGCCCCCGCTCGGCTCGCTCTGCTTCCACCCCTCGCTCCTGCCCGCCTTCCGCGGCGGCGCCGCGATCCCCTGGCAGATCATCCTCGGCGCGCGCGAGACGGGGGTCACCGTGTTCCGGCCCGACGCCGGGGTGGACACCGGGCCGATCGTGGTCCAGAAGGCCGGCGTCGCGATCGGGGCGAGCGACAACGCCGCCACGCTCTACTTCCAGAAGCTCTACCCGCTCGGGGTCGAGGCGGTGCTCGAGGCGGTCGACGCCGTCGACCGGGGCACGGCGCGGCCACGCGCCCAGCCCGAGGCCGGCGCGAGCTTCCAGGGGCTCGTCACCGACGCGGTCGCGCGGATCGACTGGGCGCGGCCGGCCGGCGAGCTCGACCGGCTCGTGCGCGGCTGCGACCCGAGCCCCGGCGCCTGGGCCGAGCGGGCGGGCGGCGAGGCGGTGCGCCTGTTCGACGCGCAGCTCGAGCGCGCGACGGGTGCCGAGCCGCCCGGCACCGTCCTCGGGCTCGCGGGCGGCCGGCTGCTCGTGGCGGCGGCCGGCGGCCGGCTCGCGCTCGGCAAGCTGCGGGTCGGCAGCGGCCCGAAGCTGGCGGCGGCCGACGCCGGGCTCGAAGCCGGGGAGCGCCTTCGCTAGCTTGCGCGCTCCCCCGGGCTCCCCGGAACGTACGCAACCGCCGCGAGCGCGGCCCGCCCAAGGCGGAGGCGCCGCCGGCCGAACCATCGACCCTCAACCCACGACCGACGCCGCGCACCCGGGGGGATCGGGTCCTCCCAGCGGGCCGTCGGCACCCAGAGCGCCGCCATGATCAACGACCTCGCGAAGATCCGGAACATCGGGATCAGCGCCCACATCGACTCGGGCAAGACCACGCTCTCGGAGCGCATCCTCTTCTACACCAAGCGCATCCACAAGATCAGCGAGGTGAAGGGCAAGGACGGCGCTGGCGCCACCATGGACTTCATGGAGCTCGAGAAGGAGCGCGGCATCACGATCCAGTCGGCCGCCACCTACACGAGCTGGTCCGACCACCACATCAACCTGATCGACACCCCCGGCCACGTCGACTTCACGATCGAGGTGGAGCGCTCGCTGCGCGTGCTCGACGGCGCGGTGCTGGTGCTCTGCGGGGTGGCCGGCGTGCAGTCGCAGTCGCTGACCGTCGACCGCCAGATGCGGCGCTACAAGGTTCCGCGGCTCGCCTTCGTCAACAAGCTCGACCGCTCGGGCGCCAATCCCCGCCGGGTCACCGAGCAGCTGCGCGACAAGCTGGCCCACAACGCGGTGATGATGCAGATCCCGATCGGGGTCGAGGCGGATCACGCCGGCGTGGTGGACCTGGTGACGATGGAGGCGGTCCGCTTCGAGGGCGAGCAGGGCGAGACGATCGTGCGCGGCCCGATCCCGGCCGAGCTCCAGGACGAGGCGCAGGTCGCGCGGGAGGCGATGCTCGACGCGGTCTCGATGTTCTCGGACGAGCTCACCGAGGCGATCCTCGAGGGGACGGTCCGCGAGGAGCTGATCCACGACGCCGTGCGCAGGGGCACGCTCTCGCGCGAGCTGACCCCCGTCTTCATGGGCTCGGCCTACAAGAACAAGGGCGTGCAGCTCCTGCTCGACGCGGTCATCCGCTACCTGCCGAACCCGACCGAGGTCGAGAACACGGCGGTGGACCTGTCGGCCGACGAGGCGCCGATCGTGCTCTCCTCGGACCCGCAGAAGCCGGCCGTGTCGCTCGCCTTCAAGCTCGAGGAGGGCCGCTACGGCCAGCTCACCTACACGCGCGTGTACCAGGGAACGCTCGCCAAGGGCGGCACCATCGTCAACAGCCGGACCCGCCGCAAGCACAAGGTGGGGCGCCTCGTGCGCATGCACGCCGACTCGATGGAGGACATCGAGTCGGCCGGGGCCGGCGACATCGTGGCGCTCTTCGGCATCGAGTGCGCCTCGGGCGACACCTTCACGGACGGCACGGTCGAGGTCGCGATGAGCTCGATGCACGTGCCGGCGCCGGTGGTGTCGATCGCGATCAAGCCCAAGGACAACAAGGCCAGCGACAACATGGGCAAGGCGCTCGGCCGCTTCGTGCGCGAGGACCCGACCTTCCGCGCCCACGTCGACCCCGAGAGCAACGAGACCATCATCTCGGGCATGGGCGAGCTGCACCTCGACGTCTACATCGAGCGCATGAAGCGCGAGTACAAGGTGGAGGTCGCGACCGGCGCGCCGCAGGTGGCCTACCGCGAGACCATCTCGCAGAAGGCCGAGTTCAGCTACACGCACAAGAAGCAGACCGGCGGTTCGGGCCAGTACGGCAAGGTGGCCGGCTACATCGAGCCGCTGCCCGAGGGCGACGACCGCGTCTTCGAGTTCGTGAACGACATCCGCGGCGGCGCGATCCCGACCGAGTACATCCCGGCCGTCGAGAAGGGCTTCGCGAGCGCGCTCGAGAAGGGCCGCCTGATCGGCTTCCCGACGATCGGCGTGCGGGTGGTCGTGAACGACGGCCAGTCGCACGCGGTGGACTCCTCGGAGATGGCCTTCGTCTCCGCGGCGCGCGGGGCCTTCCGCTCGTGCTACGGCGCCGCCAAGCCCATCATCCTCGAGCCGGTCATGAAGCTCGCGGTCGAGGGCCCGGCCGAGTTCCAGGGCGCGGTGCTGAAGACGATCATGCAGCGCCGCGGCACCGTGATCGGCACCACCGAGGAGGCCGGCTTCTGCCGCGTCGAGGCCGAGGTGCCGCTCGCGGAGATGTTCGGCTACGCGACGGACCTGCGCTCCCAGACCCAGGGCAAGGCCGAGTTCACGATGGAGTTCGCGCGCTACCTGCCGTGCCCGTCGGAGGCCACCAAGGAGCTGCTCGAGAAGTACGCCGACCGGCGCAAGATCGAGGACGAATGATGGGCACCACGGTTCGCCGCTATCTCAACGCCCGCTCGCCGCTGCGCCTGCTCGAGAAGGGGCTCCACGGCGGCCTCGGCCGGGGCAACCTCGGGCTGGTGCTGGCCGGGCGCGGGGTCGGCAAGTCCTCGTTCCTGGTCGGCGTCGCCCTCGACGACCTGCTGCGCGGGAAGCCCGTGCTCCACGTCGCCTGCGACCACACGGTGCAGCACGTCCGCGACCACTACGACACGGTCTTCGAGGACCTGGCGGCGACGACCCACCTCGAGAACCCCTCGGTGGTGCGCGCCGAGCTCGACCGGCTGCGCCGGATCCGCGCCTACCCGCCGAGCGCCTTCGACGCCAAGCGCCTGCGCGAGGCGCTCGAGCTCGAGCGCGAGCTCGGCGCCCAGCCGGAGCTGATCGTGGTCGACGGCCTCGACGTCGAGGCGCGCTCGCGCGAGGAGCTCGAGGCCTGGGCGGCCGCCGCCCGCGAGGCCGAGGCCGAGATCTGGATCACCGCCCATGCCCCCGCCGAGCGCATCGACGGCCTGCCGCCGGCGCTGCGCCCGCTCGCGGACCTGTTCGGCGTGATCCTCGCGCTCGAGCCCGGTACCGACGCGGTGCGCCTTCGCGCGCTCAAGGACCACGGCAACCCGGACCTCGCGGCGCTCCACGTGGCGCTCGACCCGCGCACGCTGCTGCTGGTCCGCTCCTAGCCGTTCGGGCACCTCCCGCGCTCGCGATCCGCGGGCGACCCGATCGTGACGCGCTGAGCCGGAGGATCGCCGGTGGCGACCCAGGGCCTGGTCGCGGTCGGGCTTCCTGCCGGCTCAGCTGCCGAGCCAGCCGCGCCGGATCGCACGCGCCGGGGCCGGGGCGCGCGGGTCGAGCTCGAACGCGAAGCGCTGCTCCGGATTGCGGCCCACGGAGAGGGTCGCCTCGTGCAGCCGCTCGCGGCGGAAGAACGCGAGGCGCAGCCGGGCGCCCGGTGCGGCGTCCTGCAGGCGCCGGGGCGCGCTCGCGGCGTCGACGCGCGCGCCGCTCACGGCAGCCAGCTCGTCACCGTAGGTCAGGCCCGCGCGCCAGGCCGGCGACCCGGGCGCCACGTTGCGCACCGTCGCGGGCTTGCCGCGCTCGTTCGAGGCGAAGGAGAGCCCCGTCCAGCCGCGCAGGCGGCGCGCCTCCGTCGCGTCCTTCTCCTGCTCCCAGGGCGCGCGCCGCGCGACGCGCACGCCCGCGCGCCCGAGGAGCTGCGGCACTGGCAGCTCGGCCGTGCCGTGCACGTAGCGGCGGAAGAAGCCGTCGAGCGGCCGGCCCGCGACCGCCGCCGCGGCCGCTTCGACGTCCGCCGGCTCGAGCCCGATGTCGCGCGCTCCGAAGCGCCGCCACAGGCGCCGGAACACGTCGGCGACGCCGCGCCGGCCGCCGGTCGCCTCGCGCAGGGTGAGCTCGAGCGCGAGCCCCACCCAGGCGCCCTTCTCGTAGTAGCTGATCGCGCGGTTCGTGAAGTTCTCGGCCGGCTTGTACTGCTTGACCCAGGCCTCGAAGGACAGCTCCGAGAGCGGCGTCACGTTGCGGCCCGGCTTGGCGGCGTAGCGTGCCCAGCGCTCGGCCAGGTCCTTCAGGTGGTCCGCCGGCTCGACGAGGCCCGCGCGCAGCAGGATCGGCCCCTCCATGAACGAGGTGAAGCCCTCGTGGAACCAGAGCAGGCGCGTGTAGTTCTCCTTCGTGTAGTCGAAGGGGCCGAGCACGCGGTCGCGGATCCGCTTCACGTTCCAGGCGTGGAACAGCTCGTGCGCGGCCAGCTCCGCGAAGCGCTGGTAGCCGGCCTCGCCATCGAACGAGAGCCCGGCGACGTTGAGCGTGCACGACGCGCGGTGCTCGAGGCCGCCGCCGTCGTGAGGCAGCGCGTGGACGAGGAAGAGGTAGCGGGAGAACGGGAAGCCGCCGAAGAGCCGGCCCTCGGCCTCCGCCACCGCGCGCAGGATGCGCACGAGCCGCCGCACGTCGGCGTTGCTGTCACCCTGGAGCGCCAGCTCGAAGCGCGCGCCGCCGGCCCGGAACGCGTGCCGCGCGTGGGTACCGGCCTCGAAGGGCGAGTCGGCGAGCTCGTCGTAGCCGGCCGCGCGCCAGCGGGCGCCGCGCTTCGCGAGCGCCGTCGAGACGCGCCAGCCGCGCGGCGCCCGCACCTCCACCTCGCAGGGACGGTCCTGCTCGCCGTCCACGTAGAGGAACACGCTGGTCCCGTTCCAGAACGCGTGCGCGTCGTCGAAGTACGACGTGCGCACGGACTCCTCGAACGCGAAGACGCGGTAGCGCACGCGCACCGGACCCGAGGCCACGGCGGGTACCCGCCAGCGATGCTTCTCGACGCGCTCGACCGGGAGCCGGCGGCCCCGCGCGTCGCGCGCCTCCAGGTCGAAGACGTGGCGCGCGAAGTCGCGCACCAGGTAGCTGCCCGGCGCCCAGACCGGCAGCACCAGGTCGAAGCCCGCGGCCGCGTCGCCGAGCGCGGGTACGGCGAGCTCGACGCCGATCTCGTGGCCGACCGGATCGGCGAGCGTGACGCGATAGCGCAACGGGGCGGCGGGCATCCGGCGCCGGTCGGCCGGCTACACGCCCAGCAGCCGCCCGAGCAGCCGCGAGCGCAGCTCGCGCCGCACGTCGCTGTAGATCACGTCGTCGCCGGCCGGGCGCGCGGCGGCCTTCTTCGCAGGGGCCCTGTTCGCAGCGGCCCTGGGAGCCGCCCGCTTCTTCGCCGCGGTCTTCTTCGCCGCGGCCTTCTTCACTGCGGGCTTCTTCGCCGCCGGCCGGGCCGATCGCTTCGCGGCGCTCTTCTTCTTCGCGGCCTTGGCCATGTGCCTGGTGCTCCCTCGTTCGCTCGCGTGGAGCGAGCGGGCAATCTAGTGCTCGGCGCCGAGCGCGGCCAGCGTCGGACGCGCGAACCGGCGCCGTCGCGCCGCCGCGAGCGCGAGGCCACCCGCGGCAATTGCCCCCGCCCCGCCGGACGAAGCCTCGGGCACCACCCGCACGAGGTCGATCTCGCCACCGATGCCCGCGAAGCTCGTGCACGAGAACCGCGGAGAGGACGAGAACCCTCCGCACGCGGCGCGCCTCGTCATGGCTCGCCGCCCCGCGGCAGGCCCTGCATCTCCGCCAGCCGGTCCCGCCACGGCGCGCGGATCGCCACCGCCTCGGAGGGCAGGAAGCCGAGCTCCTCGGCGATGCGGGCGATCTCGGCGCTCTCCGCGATCGAGATGGTGCCGTCGGCGGCCGCCACCGCGTACAGGCACTCGACGAGCTTCACGCGCTCGTCGCGCTGCGAGAGCTCGCGGAAGCGGCGGGTCAGGACGTAGTTCTCGGTGCCGCCGAGCAGCCGCGCCTGGCTCTTCGCGATCTCGACGGCGAGCGCCGTCTCCTCGGGCGCGAGCCCGGCGACGCCGGCCACCGCCTGCTCCATGGCCACGGTCTCGGTCTCGCTGATCTTCAGGTCGGCGTGGGCGACGCGGGCGAGCACGTAGGCGAAGGCGGCCAGGAAGCGCGCGCGCTCGGGCGGCAGGCGTTCGAGGCGGGCCGCGATCCGGCGGAGCGTTTCGGTCTCGGTGCCGCCGCTGCGGGAGGTGTCGTTGCCGCCGAGCCAGCGCAGCAGGAACGAGAGGGGGAGGGCGGGCACGGGGCGCAGCATAGGGCGGGATCACCCGCCGCCGCTATCGTCGCGCCGGAGGTTCCATCCGGGATGCTGCCCGCCGGCGACGACGAGCTCCTGCTGCTCCACAACCCGCGCTGCTCGAAGTCGCGGGCCGCGCGCGCGCTGCTCGCGGAGCGCGGCGTCGCGTTCGCCGAGCGCCGCTACCTCGAGGACCCGCTCTCGCCCGAGGAGCTGGCCGAGCTGGCACGCCGGCTCGGCCGCCCGGCCCGCGAGTGGGCTCGCCGCGGCGAGCCCGACTGGACGCTCGGCGAGGCGGCCGGCGACGCCGAGATCCTGGCCGCGATGGCGAGCTACCCCGTCCTGATCGAGCGCCCGATCCTGGTGCGCGGGCGGCGCGCGATCGTGGGCCGCCCGCCCGAGCGCGTGCTCGAGCTCCTCTAGCGCACGGAGGTCCGTCCATGCCCCCGGTCGATCCGAGCCCTTCCGCCTCCGGCGGCCCGCGCCGCCTCGCGCTCGTGACCGGCGCCTCGGCCGGCATCGGGCGCTGCTTCGCCGAGCGGCTCGCGCGCGACGCCTGGGACCTCGTGCTCGTGGCGCGCCGCCAGGATCGGCTCGACGCGCTCGCCGAGACGCTCCGCGCGGCCCACGGCCGGCGCGTGGACGTGGTCGCGGCGGACCTCACCGCGCCCGCGGGCCTGCGCGCGATCGAGCAGCGCATCGCGGCCGAGCCGACGCTCGAGCTGCTCGTCAACAACGCGGGCTTCGGCACGGCGGGCGTCTTCGCGGAGCTCGATCGCGACGGCGAGGAGCAGGAGCTGCGCCTCAACGTGCTGGCGCTCGTGCGCCTCACGCACGCCGCGCTCGGGGCCTTCCGCGAGCGCGGACACGGCAGCGTGGTCAACGTCTCCTCGCTGGCGGGCTTCCAGCCGGCGCCCTTCAACGCGATCTACGGCGCGACCAAGGCGTTCGTGAACTCGTTCACCCAAGCGCTCCACGAGGAGCTGCGCGGGAGCGGCGTGCGCGTGCAGCTCCTGTGCCCCGGCTTCACCCGCACCGAGTTCCAGGAGGTGGCGGGGGTACGCACCGACGACGTGCCCGGCTTCGCGTGGATGGAGCCGGAGGCGGTGGTCGAGGCCTCGCTCGAGGCGCTCCGCAGCGGCGACCTGCTCGTCATCCCGGGTGCGGGCAACAAGGTGATGGGCGCCGTGCTGCGTGCGCTCCCGAGCGCGGCCGCACGCCGGCTCGGCGGGCTGCTGCTGCGCCGGACCCTCGCCGACTGACCCCCGTGGACGGCCAGCCGACCTTCGAATAGCCTCGCCGCCCCGAGGCGCCCCCTTCCCCCACGAGCGCGGCCCCCGAGCCGAGCGGAGACCCCATGGCCGAGCACATCACCCACGACGCGATCTACGACACCGTGGACCGCGACGACTTCGACGCGATGATCGAGGTCGAGCGCTACGCGCGCCGGACCGGCGCCTTCGACGAGATCATCTCGGCCACCGAGGACCACTTCTGGGACCCGCTCGACCCGGCGTACGTCGACTTCACGCAGCCCTTCGACCTCGCGAACGAGACGATCATGCCGCGCGAGTTCACGATCGAGCTGAACTGCGCCGTCGCGGACCGGCTCGACGAGGGGCAGCAGGTCGCGCTCGCGAACGAGGTGACGCGCTTCAGCCTGTCGCAGATCCTGCACGGCGAGCAGGGCGCGCTCTCGCTGTCGGCGAGCCTGTGCCACGTGCTCTACGACCCGGGCGCGCAGGAGTACGCGGCCAACCAGGCGCGCGAGGAGGCGCGCCACGTGACCGCCTTCTCGAAGTACGTGGACGCGCGCTGGGGCACTCCCCTGCCGGTGGGCGCGACGCTCGGCGCGCTCATGAACGAGCTGGTGCTGGCGCCCGAGGTCTACAAGAAGCTCGTCGGGATGCAGCTCCTGATCGAGGGGCTCGCGATGGGCGCCTTCGCGACGCTCCACAGCAGGACCCGCGACCCGATGCTCCGGCGCACCGTGCAGCTCGTGATGACCGACGAGGCCTTCCACCACCGCTTCGGCCGGATCTGGGCCCGGCGGACCGTGCCGAAGCTCAGCGAGGAGGAGCACGAGAAGGTCGAGGCCTGGGCGGCGGCGTGCTTCCACAAGATCTTCACGAACCTCGTGAACGCCGAGCAGAAGCAGGCGATCTACCCCCGCTTCGGCCTCGAGTGGCAGTGGGTGCGCAGTGCGGTCCTGGAGGCCTTCGGCGACGAGGACCGGCGCCGGATGATGAAGGAGAACACCAACATCTTCCGGGTCCTGATCAAGACCCTGCTGCACGCCGGCATCATCACCGAGCGCACCCGCCATCTCTACGAAGCCTGGGTGGACCTGGGGCAGCTCGAGCAGGAGCCCGAGGGGGTCGTCGGGGACGCGATCGCCGACGAGGCGATCGTCGAGCTGCGCGAGATCAACGCCGGCAAGCGCAAGAAGATCGGCCGCGCCTTCAAGGAGATGGCTTCCTGACCCGTTCCCCGGCGCGGCTCCCCGGAGCGGCTCCCCGGAACGGCCCCCGGCGGCGGGTGGGCGGGGGGTTCCCTCCGGCGGGGGGTTCCCTATGGTTGGGCCCCCCTTGACTCGCGGATCGATTCCGAGCCCGCGAACCCAGAAAGGACCCCCATGAGCGACATCCGATTCGACGGCAAGGTGGCCCTGATCACGGGCGCCGGCGGCGGTCTCGGCAAGACCTACGCCCTCCAGCTCGCCGCGCGCGGCGCGAAGATCGTCGCGAACGACCTCGGCGGGAAGGCCGACGGGACGGGTGGCAGCTCGAGCATGGCCGACCAGACCGTGAAGGAGATCACCGAGGCCGGCGGCCAGGCCGTCGCCAACTACGACTCGGTGGCCACGCCCGAGGGCGGCAGGGCGATGGTCCAGGCGGCCGTCGACAACTTCGGCCGCATCGACATCGTGATCAACAACGCCGGCATCCTGCGCGACAAGACCTTCATCAAGCTCGAGCCCCAGGACCTCGAGGCCGTCGTCGACGTGCACCTGAAGGGCGCCTTCTTCGTGACCCAGCCGGCCTTCGCGAAGATGAAGGAGCAGGGCTACGGGCGGATCGTCTTCACCGCCTCCAACGCCGGCCTCCTCGGCAACTTCGGCCAGACCAACTACGGGGCGGCGAAGATGGGGCTGGTGGGGCTTTGCAACGTGCTCTCGCTCGAGGGCGCGAAGTACAACATCAAGTGCAACGTGCTGGCGCCGATCGCCAACACCCGCCTCACCAAGGACCTCCTCGGCCCGCTCGCCGAGGCGCTCGATCCCGAGCAGGTGACTCCGCTCGTCACCTACCTGGTCTCGGAGCAGTGCCAGGAGACGCACTCGATCTGGTCGGTGGGCGGCGGGCGCTACGCGCGCATGTTCGTGGGGCTCACCCAGGGCTGGTTCGCGGGCAAGGGCGTCAAGCCGACCCCCGAGCAGGTGCGCGACCACGTCCCGCAGATCCGCGACACCGAGGGCTACGTGATCCCCGAGAGCATCACGGACGAGCTCAAGCTGCTGATGGAGAAGTTCAAGGGCTGATCCGCGCCCGCGCGTGCTCCGAGGGCGCGCTGGTCCCGCCGCGACGGCAGGACCAGCGCGTCGCTGCTTCAGCCGGCCAGCAGCCGCTCGAGCGCCGGCCACTCGATCGAGCCCTGGGCCGCGAAGGCGCGCAGCAGGAGCTCGCGATCGGCACGGTCCGCCGCGCCGGCGGCCGCCTCGCGGAACCCCGCCACGGCCTCGGCGAGACGCTCGGCCGGCGGCTCGGCGGGATCGCCCGCGAGGGTGCCCTTCTCGTGCTCGACCCCGATCCGGTCGAGCCAGTCGACCAGCAGCTCGTTGCGGCAATCGAGGAAGTAGACGGCCAGCATCTCCTCGGCGATCGGGCTCGATGCCACCCGCGAGAGCGCCTTGCGCATCAGCTCGGCGCGCCGCTCGGGCGGCTGCTTCTTCACGAAGACCGGCCGCGCCTTGAGCGCCCCCGCCGTGAGCCCGAGCGCCTGCGCCCACGCGATCGGCGCCTTCTCCTCGAGCGCGGCGAGCAGGGCGCGTGCCTGCTCGGGCTGCATGGCGGCAAAGAGCTGGTAGGGACGCACGGCGGTCTCCTGGCGGGGCCGGAGGATTAGCAGCCGCCCGCCCGCCCCGCTCCCGGCGCGCTCCCGGCGCCACGGGCCCGCGTCAGGCCGCGTCGGCGGACCGGGCCGCGCCGCGCCGCGTCTCGGCGCCCGGCCGGCGCGGGCCCACGATCGAGCGCACGCCCAGGTCGTAGGTGAAGAAGGCATATACCCAGTTGACGAAGACGACCACGCGGTTGCGGAAGCCGGCCAGGAACACGATGTGCGCCACCAGCCACATCCACCAGGCGAGCCGCCCGGCGAGCCGCAGGCCGAAGACCTGCGCGACGGCACGGTTGCGCCCGATCGTCGCCATCGCCCCCGGGTCGCGGTAGGCGAAGGCGAGCGGCGGGCGGCCGAGCCGGGTGCGTACGACGTTGCCCGCTGCGCAGCGCCCCTGCTGCATCGCCACCTGCGCCAGCTGCGGCAGCGCCTCGGCCCCCTGCACGAGCGCCAGGTCCCCGATCGCGTACACCTCGGGGTGTCCGTCGAGCTGGAGCGTCGGCCGCACGGGCAAGCGGCCGCCGCGCCCGAGCGGAACGCCGAGCCGGGCGCCGAGGTCGGCGCCGCGGACCCCCGCGGCCCACGCCACGGTACGCGCGCGCAGCCGCTCGCCTCCGTGCAGCCGCACGCCGTCCGCCTCGACCGCCTCGACCAGCGCGCCGAGCCGCACCTCGACGCCGAGCTCACGCACCTGCTCGAGGGCGCGCCGGGTGAGCGCCTCGGGGAAGGCGCCGAGCAGCCGGTCGCGCCCTTCGACGAGGGTGACGCGCATCGCGGGCGCCAGGCCCGGGAAGTCGCGCGGCACGACGTGCCGGCGCATCTCGGCGAGCATGCCGGCCAGCTCGACGCCGGTGGGACCGCCGCCCACCACGACGAAGCCGAGCAGCGCGTCGCGCGCGGCCGGTTCGGCGGTGTCGGCGGCGCGCTCGAGGCAGCGCAGCACCTGGTTGCGCAGCGCCATCGCGTCCTCGACGTGATGGAGCGGGAAGCCGCGCGCGGCCGCGCTCTCGTTGCCGAAGTACTCGGTGTGGCTGCCGGGCGCGAGGATCAAGGCGTCGTAGGGCAGGCGGGCGCCGTCGGCGGTGGTGACGGCGCGGCCGGCCAGGTCCACGTCGCTCACCTCGCCCATCCGGAAGCGCACGTTCGGGAGCCTGCGGACGATCGAGCGCACCGGGTGGGTCACGTCCTGCGCCGAGAGGCCCGAGGTCGCCACCTGGTAGAGCAGGGGCAGGAAGGCGTGGTAGTTCTCGCGGTCGACGAGCAGCACCTCGAGCGGGGTATCGCCGAGCGCCCGCACCGCCGCGAGGCCGCCGAAGCCGGCGCCGACCACGACCACGCGCGCGCGGCGCGCCTCGAAGCCCACCGGACGCAGCCAGGCCTCGCGCAGCGCCGTCGCGATCGCCAGCACGATCGCCACCGACACGGCCGAGTGGAGGCCCGTGATCTCGACGGGGAGTGCCAGCCGCACGTTCGCGACGCCGACGCCGGCCTGGAGCAGCGCGAGCCCGGCCGCGAGGCGCAGGGGCCGGGCGAGGCCGGCCTGGCGGCGCGCGGACCAGGCCACGGCGACGAGGGACAGGACCAGCAGGTACGCGTTCGTGCGGTGGGCCAGGTGCAGGCCCACCCGTCCCTGCCAGGTCGGGAACCACACGCCGCCGTTGCAGGTGGGCCACTCGGGACAGGCCAGCCCCGCGTAGCTCGACGACACGAGCCCGCCGAGCGTCACCTGGAGCGCGGCCAGCACGGCCACTCCCCACACCGCACGGCGCAGGCCGGTCGGGAGACCTGGGCGCAGGCGCGGCGACGCCGTCTCCCGGAGGGCGAGCGCGATCAGCAGCAGGATGGTCGCGAAGGCGTTGCCGAAGAGCAGGTGCGCCGTCACGGTCGAGACGTGGAGCTGGAGCAGGACGGTGAGCCCGCCCAGCACGACCTGCGCGGCGAGCACGCAGGCGGCCGCTACGAGCAGGCGGCGCGGGCCGGTGCCGATCCGCCACGCCGCCAGCGCGAGCGCCACGAAGCCGAGCGCGAGCGCACTCGCGTAGTAGCGGTGCCCGACCTCCCAGGCGACGGCGAAGTCGAACTCGGGAACCCAGACGCCGAAGCAGCGCGGCCAGTCGGGGCAGGCCAGTCCGGCGTCGTGCGCACGCACGAGCGCACCGATCACGATCTGTGCGCAGGTGAAGCCGAGCAGCAACACGAAGCCGCGGGCGAGGCGCCCGAGGTGGCGCTCGCCGGGCGCCGGCTCGCCGCTTCGGGCGTCGGCGGACCCGCCGGCCGGTGCGCCGACCGGGTCACCGGCCGGTTCGCCGGCCGGTCCACCGATCGGTCCGCCGATCGGTCCGCCGGGCGATCCACCGGGCGGAGGGCCGGCGATCGGAGGGGAGCCTGCGCGCATCGGGAACCTCGCGTGCAGGCTAAGGAATGGACGCAGGCGCAACAACCGCACGGGCCGCGTGCCGGGCTTCAGAACCGCGTGCGTTCCGCCGATGCTGGGGCATGCTCGGCGCCGCGATGTCCCGCGCTCCCCGGTCCGACGATCCGCTGCGTCTGCGCGAGGTGCTGGCGCGCACCGCGGCGCTCGCGAGCGAGCACCGCGTGCCCTCGGTGATCGTGGGCTTCTCGTCGGGCGAAGGCGACCGGATGTTCCCGGAGTTCGTGGCCTTCGTGGAGAGCGAGCTGCGCGTCGAGGACTCGGTGTTCCGGCTCACGCGCGAGCGCGCGCTCCTGTTCCTGGCCGACGTCGATCCGGAGCAGGCGCGCGCGGTGGTCGAGCGCCTCGCGCAGGGCTTCCGCCGCGAGTTTCCGCTGGCCGAGGCCCTCGCGATCCGGATCCGCTACTTCGAGGTGCCGCGCGGGACGCGTGACCTCACCGTGAAGCAGGTGCTCCCCGCGATCTTCGCGCCGGCGATCCCGCTCGAGGACTGAAGGGGTCAGCCGAGCTCGACCGCGAGCGCGCGCGCGGCGTCCTCGATCTCGAAGCGGAAGCCGCGCTCGAGCGCAGCGCGCGGCACGATCCGGCGCGAGCCCAGGAGCTCGCCCGCGAGCTCACCCAGCGCGACGCGCAGGACGAACGCGGGGAGCGGCAGGATCGTCGGGCGGTGCAGGATCTCGCCGAGCAGGCGGGTCAGCTCGGCGTTGCGGACGGGATGCGGGGCAACCGCGTTCAGCGTCCCGGTGTACCGCTCGTCGCTGAGGGCGGCGCGGACCAGGCCGACGAGGTCGTCGGCGTGGATCCAGGGGAACCACTGGCGGCCGTTCCCGACGCGGCCGCCGAGGCCGAGCCGGAAGGCGCGCGCCATCGTCGCGAGCGCGCCGCCCTCGCGCGCGAGCACGACGCCGATGCGCAGCGACACGCGGCGCACCCCGAGCGCCTCGACCGGCTGCGCGGCCCGCTCCCAGGCGATGCAGACGTCGGCGAGGAAGCCGCTGCCGGGCACCGCGCTCTCGTCGAGCTCCTCCTCGCCGCGGTCGCCGTAGTAGCCGACCGCCGAGGCGCACACGAGGCTGCGCGGGCGCTCGCCGGGCGCCAGCTCGGCGATCGCGCGCACCAGCGCGCGGGTCGAGTCGACACGGCTCTCGAGGATCCGCCGCCGGCGCTCGGCGCTGAACAGGCCCCCGAAGAGGGGCTCGCCGGCGAGGTGCACGACGGCGCCGCTGCGCGCGAGCTCCGCGGGCGCGAGGTGCACGCCGTCCCAGCCGACCGGCTCGGCGCCCGCTCCGAAGCGCGCCCGCTCCGGCCGGCGCGTCACGGCCCCCACCGGCGTTCCCTCGCTGCGCAGCGCGTCGACGAGCCGGCGGCCCACCAGCCCCGTGCTCCCCGTCACCAGGATGCGCCGCGCGTCACCCATCGCCCACCCGGGATCCACGGCTCATCTCGGCTGCATGCGGATGGCCCCGTCGATCCGGATCGTCTCGCCGTTCAGCATCGGGTTCTCGACGATGTGGCAGGCGAGCGCCGCGTACTCCACCGGCTTGCCGAGCCGCGGCGGGAACGGGATCTGCTTGGCCAGATAGGCGCGCGCCTCTTCGGGCATCAGCATCAGCATCGGCGTCCCGAACAGGCCCGGTGCGATCGTGTTGACGCGGATCCCGCTGGCGGCGAGGTCGCGAGCGATCGGCAGGGTCATGCCGACCACGCCGCCCTTCGACGCCGAGTACGCGCACTGTCCGATCTGCCCCTCGAAGGCCGCCACCGAGGCGGTGTTGACGATCACGCCGCGCTCACCCTCCTCGTTGGGCGCGTTCTGCATCATGCGCGCTGCCGCGAGCCGGATCACGTTGAAGGTGCCGACCAGGTTCACGCGCAGGGTCAGCTCGAAGAGCTTCAGGTCGAAGGGCTTGCCGTGCTTGTCGACCGTGCGGCCCGCGGTGCCGATGCCGGCGCAGCTCACCGCGGCGTGGATGCCGCCGAAGCGGCCCACCGCCTCGTCGAGCGCGGCCGTGACGGCCGCCTCGTCGGCGACGTCGGCCTCGCAGAAGATCGCCGCCTCGCCGATCGACTTCGCCACCTCGGCGCCCTTCGAGCGCCCGAGGTCGAGGATCGCCACCCGCGCGCCCGCCTCCGCGAGCCGCCGCGCCGTCGCCTCGCCGAGCCCCGAGCCGCCGCCCGTCACCACTGCGCCGATGCCCTGGATCCTCACGACCGCCTCCGTCCGGGGAAGGGCGGCAGCTTAGCGGTGGCCGGCGCGGGCGCCGAGCGCCGCGGGCATGCGGCCGGAAGCCTCGGATTCGCTACCGGCCCAGGGGTGCAGCGATCACGCGCGCCATCGCCTCAGCCCGCGCGGAAGGCGTCCGCGAGCCGCTCGGACCAGGGCCCCGGGACGCCCGCGCCGACCGGCTGGCCGCCGAGGGTCACGACCGGCCTGGCCCCACGCACGGCGTTGACGGCCACCAGCTCGCGGGCGGTCGCGAGCGCGGCGATCGTCACGTCGGCTTCGACGAGCTCGGGCGTCCGCGCGAGCAGGATCGCGCGCCCGATCCCGGCCTGGGCGCCGCGTGCGAGCGGCGGGGTGACCAGCGCCCCGGACGCGAGCACGACCGCAAGGCTCGTGCGCGCCCCCTCGACGAGGAAGCCTCCGGCGTCGGCCAGCAGCACCTCGTCGGCGCCCGGCACCTCGGCGAGCGCACGCTCGTAGAGTGCGCGCTCGCTGGTCTTGGCCGCCGACCACGCGCTCGGGCCGGGGTGCGCCTCGCGCGCCAGCGCGGCGCGCCAGCACGCCGGCTCCGGCCCGAGCTCGCGCGCCGTCGCGACGAGCCGGTGCGCGCCGCCCGGCGCCGCCCGCGCCTCGAGCCGGATGATCCCTTCCCGGTCCGGGAAGGTGCAGCGGGCGTCCGCGACGAGCGCCGCGCGGCACGCTTCGGGGTCGAGCGGGCCGATCCCGAGCAGCGTCGCGTCGCGCACGATCCGCGCCACGTGCCGGCCCAGGTGCAGGACCTCGCCGCGCGTGACCCGGGCGGTGGTGTAGCAGCCGCCCGGCGCCTCAGCGCTCGCCGATCGGGACGTAGTGTCTCTCGGTCGCGCCGACGTAGATCTGCCGCGGGCGGCCGATCTTGAAGTCGGGATCGCGGTGCATCTCCGCCCACTGCGCGATCCAGCCCGGCAGGCGGCCGATCGCGAAGAGCGCCGTGAACATGTTCTCCGGCGTGCCGATCGCGTTGTAGATCACGCCCGAGTAGAAGTCGACGTTCGGGTACAGCTTGCGCTCGATGAAGTACTCGTCCTTGAGCGCGATCTCCTCGAGCTCCTTGGCGATCTCGAGCAGCTTCGAGCTGACCCCGAGCTTGGCGAGCACCTCGTCGCTGGCCTTCTTGATGATCTTCATGCGCGGGTCGAAGTTCTTGTAGACGCGGTGGCCGAAGCCCATCAGCCGCGAGGTGTCGTCGCGGCTCTTGGCGCGCTCCACGAACTGGCGCGCCGAGATCCCCTCGTCGCGGATCTTGGCCAGCATCTCGATCACGGCCTGGTTGGCACCGCCGTGCAGCGGGCCCCACAGCGCGTTGATGCCGGCCGAGATCGCGCCGAACAGGTTGACCATCGAGGAGCCGCACAGCCGCACCGTGCTGGTCGAGCAGTTCTGCTCGTGGTCGGCGTGCAGGATCAGGAGCAGGTCGATCGCCTTCTCGACCACGGGGTCGACGTGATACTCCTCGCAGGGCGTTGCGAACATCAGGTGCAGGAAGTTGCCGACGTAGGACAGCCGGTTGTCCGGGAACATGAAGGGCTGGCCGATCGAGTGCTTGAATGCGTAGGCCGCCATCGTGGGCAGCTTGGCCAGCAGGCGGTGCACGGAGATCTCGATCTGGCGCGGGTCGCGCGGGTCGAGCGAGTCCGGGTAGAAGGTGGCCAGGGCGCCCACCGCCGTCGAGCACGCCGCCATCGGATGGGCGTCCTTCGGCAGCGCGCCGTAGAAGCGCTTGAAGTCCTCGTGGAGCATCGTGTGGCGGCGGATCGACTCGTGGAACGAGCGGAGCTGCGGCTCGGTCGGCAGCTCGCCGTAGATCAGCAGGTGGGCGACCTCGAGGAAGCTGCTCCGCTCGGCGAGCTCTTCGATCGGGTAGCCGCGGTAACGCAGGATGCCCTGGTCGCCGTCGATGAAGGTGATCGCGCTGCGGCAGGCACCGGTGTTGGCGTAGCCCGGGTCCATCGTGATGTAGCCGGTCTGCGCGCGCAGCTTCTGGATATCGATGGCCTGCTCGCCCTCGGAACCGACCAGGACCGGCAGCGAGAGGGTCTTGTCGCCGATGCGGAGCTGTGCAGATTCGGCCATGGGGGGGCTCCTCCTCGGTGCGGCCAGGACGGACCGCCGTCCTGGGCTCGTCACGGACGTCCAGTGGATGTCGTGTGGGCGTCAGTGCTGTGCGGGGAGACGCCCGGCGCATCTTAGCCAACCGGTCCGCGCGCGGACACCCGCGGTTCAGGCGCACGTCACTCGCCGGCGGTGGACCGCGGCGTTGCCACCACGAGCTGGCGGCGTCCCTCGCGGGCGCGGAAGGCGATCGCGACCGGAGCGGCCGCCTCGACGCGATCGAGCTTGCGGGCCTGTACGACGACGGCGCGCCCGCCGCTGGCGAAGAAGCGGGCGATCTCCTCCGGCGACTCGAGCGGTGCCACGCGCCGCCTGCCGTAGTAGGCGAGTCCGCCGGTCAGCGCGCGGTCGCCGACGAGGCCGATCGCGCCCTCTTCCGGCGTCAGCGCGGCGGCGGCCTCGGCGAGCGAGCGCGGCGACTTCTCGGGGTCGCGGGCCGGCCACGTGACCGTGAAGAGAACGAGTTCGAAGCCGAACACCATCGCGACGGGCAGCGCGAGGCGCGCTCCGAGCGGTGCTGCGGCGCGCGGGAGAACCACGGCCGCGACGGCGCCGAGCGCGGCGATCGCGAGCGCGGCGCCGCCCGTCGCGAGCGAGGCGGCGGGGTCGCGCAGCGGATCGGCAAGCGCGACCCCGATGCCGCCCGCAGCCAGGCCAGTGGCGAGCAGCGCCGTGGCCGCGTGGACCAGCGGCGGCACGCCCCCGCGCGCGCACGCGCGTCGCCAGACGGCGTCGGCCACCAGCAGCGCGGCAGCCGGATGACACGTGAGCGCGTAGATTCCGCGCTTGCCGCTCGAGAGCGAGAAGAAGACCAGCGTGATCGCGACCCAGGCCAGCAGGAAACGCCAGGACCGCCGCGCTCCGGGGTCCGCACCGGGGGCGAAGACCTCGCGGCGGGCGGCGCTCCAGACCGCGGGGGCGAGCAGGAACCAGGGCAGGAAGTTGAGCGGGAACTGGTAGAGGTAGTAGTAGAAGGGCCGCTCGTGGGAGGTGCCGGCGAAGAAGCGGCCGAAGAGGTTGTCGAGCACCGCCTCGCCGAAGAAGCCGGGCGGCGCGAGCGCGACCGCCCCGGCGATCCAGGCGAGCGCCGGCGCGATCGAGAGGAGCGGGCCCCACCAGGGGAAGACGCGGCGCAGGGCCCGCAGCCGGCCCTCCCAGGCGAGGAAGGCCGCCATCACCAGGACGGGGACCAGGAAGCCGACGGGTCCCTTGGTCAGGACGGCGAGGCCGAGCGCGCCGTGCAGCCACGCCTGGCTCGCGGCGGGCCGGCCGCGGCCGCGGTCGAGCCGCCAGAAGGCCGCCAGCGCCAGCGTCTCGCACAGGGTCAGGAGCACGTCGAGCTGGACCCGGCGCGCGTTGTCGGCGAGCTCGAAGCCGGTGAGCAGGAGCGCCGCGCCGAGCAGCGCGCTGCGCGCGTCGAGCAGCCGCCGGCCGAAGAGGAGCACGACCCCGACCAGCGCCACACCGGCGAGCGCCGACGGGAGCCGGGCCGCCACCTCGCTCACACGGCCGCGGGGTGCGCCCGCGGCCGCGGCCAGCCAGAAGTAGAGGGGCGGCTTCTGGGTGTAGGGCTCGCCGTTCACGTGCAGGAGCACGAGACCCGCGGCGCCGTGACGGCCGGCCCGGATCTCCTCCGCGACGTGGCCGTAGCGGGGCTCGTCGGGCGCCCAGAAGCCGGTGGCGCCGAGGCGCGCGCCGTAGAGCAGGGCCGCGGCGGCGAGCAGGAGGGCGCCGAGCAGGCGGAACGAGGGGCCGGACAGGGCGGGTGCCTCCTGCGGGCGGGCGGGCGGAACGGCCGGACGATACCCTGCCGGACGGAGGCGTCCCCGATGGCCACGACCGGCAGCCAACGATCGGCCCCTGGCTCCACCCAATTCCCGGATGCCACGCGCGCCCTGCTCGCCCTGCTGCGCGAGGCCGTCGTGAAGCCGCACGAGGTGGCGCGCACGCTCGACTCGATGGGACACGCCGAGCGCGTCCAGGCGATCCGCGCCGTCGGCCGCGCCGAGCAGCGCCGGCTCTACGAGGCGGTCGGCGGCTTCCGCCCCCTGCGCATGATCGACGCGGTGCCCGCGTCCAGCGCCGCGCTCACCCCCGTGCGGCACTACGGCAAGAACACCCTGCCGGCCTTCAGCCACTTCGAGAAGCGCTTCTGCCGCCCGCCCGACGCCGACCCGCAGCAGCCCGACCGGCTCTGGGGCTACAACCACTCGCCGGTGAGCGGCCTCGTCGGCTCCGGCTACTTCGTCCTGCGCCCCGATCCTGCGCGCGGCGAGCTGCTGGTCGACTACAACCTCCTGCCCGAGGGCAAGCCGCCCGCCTGGCCCGAGATCCGCTCCAACGAGCGCGGACTCTCGCGCTTCGTCTACGGCTTCATGATCGACACCCTGCGCGGCGTGTCGGAGCACGTGACGATCGGCTCCGCGGCCCGGCACGGGAAGGATCTCGGGAGCTGGTTCCTGCTCTGCCGCGAGGCATAGCTTGGCCGCGGCGCCCTGGCTCTCGGTGGTGGTGCCGCTCCACGACGAGGAGCACTCGCTCGAGCCGCTGCACCGTGAGCTCGATGCCGCACTCGCGGGTGTCACGGGCGGCGTCGAGCTGATCTTCGTCGACGACGGCTCGCGCGACGGGAGCCGCGCGCGGCTGCGCGAGCTCGCCGCCAAGGACCCGCGCGTGCGGGTGCTCGCGCTCGACCGCCAGCACGGCCAGAGCGCCGCCCTCGACGCGGGCTTCCGCGCCGCCCGCGGCGCCGTCGTCGTGACGCTCGACGCCGACGGCCAGAACGACCCGGCCGACATCCCGCGCCTGCTGGCGGGGCTCGACCGGGCCGACGTCGTGAACGGCGTGCGCGTGGGCCGGCGCGACGGCTGGGGACGGCGCGCGTCGTCGGCCGTCGCCAACGGCTTCCGCAACGCGTGGACGCGCGAGTCGGTGACGGACGTCGGGTGCTCGCTGCGCGTCATGCGCGCCGAGACGCTTCGCCGCGTGCGCCTGTGGCGCGGTGCCCACCGCTTCCTTCCGACCCTGCTGCGCCTCGCGGGCGCGCGCGTGATCGAGCTGCCGGTCGCGCACCGGCCGCGCCGGCACGGCCGCTCGAAGTACGGAGTCCTCGACCGGCTCTTCGCCGGGCTCGCCGACGTCTTCGGTGTGCGGTGGCTCCAGTCGCGCGCCCTGCACTACGAGGCGCGCGAGGAGCCGCCGCCCCGCGACGATCCGTCCCCCCCGCCGTAGGCCGCGGCCCGGGAGCGCGCCGGCGCGGCTCCCTCAGCGGGGGGTGAGCCGCGCGTGCTCGACCATCAGGCAGCGATCCTGTACGACCCGCACCCCCGCCGCCTCGAGCCGCGCGGCCGCCTCGTCGTGCCGGATGCCGAGCTGGAACCAGGCCGCGAAGGGCAGGGGCGAGAGCGCCAGGATCTCGTCGGCGTGGGCCGGCAGGTGCCGGGGCGCGCGGAACAGGTTCACGAGCTCGGCCGGCCCGGCCGGGTCGCGCCGCGAGAGGTCGCGCAGCGAGGCGACGCAGGGCTCGCCGAGCACGCGGGCGAGCTTCGGGCTCACGGGCAGGATCCGATAGCCATGGCGCTGCATGTAGGCCGGCACGCGGAAGGCGTCGTCGCCCGGGCCGTCCTTGATGCCGACCACCGCGATCGTGCGGCAGCGCTCGAAGATCTCCCGCATCCGTGCGTCCAAGGCCGGCCCGCTCTCCACCCGACTCGCCTCCCGGGAGAACTCGGATAAGCTACGCCGCCATGCCGAAGTCCGCCGCCCGCGCGCTCGCGGCGTTGGTCCTGTTCGTCGCCGCGACGCTGCCGGCGCGCGCGAACGTCGACGACCCTGCGCTGCGCACGCGCGTCACCACGCTCGACAACGGCCTCACCATCCTGACCCTGGCGGATCCGACCACGCCGGCCGTGAGCTTCCAGATGTGGGTCCGGGTCGGGTCGAAGGACGAGGCGCGCTACACGGGCCTCGCCCACCTCTTCGAGCACATGATGTTCCGCGGCACCGACCGCCTGCCGCCCGAGTCCCACGAGCGGCTGATCGAGAGCCGCGGCGGCCGGGTGAACGCCTTCACCACCGCCGACCACACCGTCTACCATGCCGACGTGGCCCCCGACGCGCTGCCGCTCGTGATCGAGCTGGAGGCCGAGCGGCTCGCACACCTCCGCATCGGCGAGGACACGCTCGCGAGCGAGCGCCAGGTGGTGCTCGAGGAACGCCGCCTGCGCACCGAGGACCAGCCGACCGGCCGGGTCTTCGAGGCGCTCCTGGCCCTGACCTTCATGGCGCACCCCTACCGCGTGCCGGTGATCGGCTGGCGCAGCGACATCGAGCAGGTGACGGTCGCCGTGTGCCGGGACTTCTTCGACACCTACTACGCGCCGAACAACATCGTCGTCTCGATCACCGGTGCCTTCGACGAGGAGGACGCGCTCGCCCGGATGCGGCGCTCCTTCGGCGGCCTCCCGCGCGTCGAGCCGATCCCCCGCAACCCGACCCGCGAGCCGCCCCAGCGCGGCGAGCGACGTGAAACGGTGTACTTCGACGTGCGCAGCCCGATCCTGGCCGCCACCTGGCACGCGCCGGAGAGCGGCCACCCCGACGGCCCGGCGCTCGACGTCGCGAGCCTCGTGCTCTCGGGCGGCCGCTCGAGCCGCCTGTACCGCGGGCTCGTCTACGAGGCGCAGCAGGCCCTCGCGGCCGAGGGCGGCTACTGGGAGCTCGACGACGCCGGCATCTTCTACGCCTTCGCGATGGTCCGGCCGGACGGCGACATCGCGCGGGTCGAGGAGCTGTTCTTCCGCGAGATCGAGCGGCTGCGCGAGGAGCCCGTCCCCGCCGCCGAGCTCGCGAAGGCGCGGCGCCAGATCGAGGTGGGCCTCCTGCGCGGCACCGCCACCGCCCACGCACTGGGCTCCCGGATCGCGGGCGACTGGGTGACCTTCGGCCGGGTCCGGCCGATCGAGGAGCGGCTGGCCGCCTATCGCGCCGTCACCGCCGCCGACGTGCAGCGGGTCGCCCGCAGCTACCTGCGGCCCGGCGAGCGCAACGTGCTCCACCTCGTGGCGCCGCCGCCCGGCGTCTCGCTCGACGAGCCTGCGCCGGCGGGCGCGCCGGGGGCCGGCGGTTGAGCCGGGCGCTGCGTCCCCTCGCCGCCGCCTGGCTCGCCGCGCTCGGGCTCGGCGGCTGCGCGCTGCTGCAGCCGCGGCCTGCCTGGGAGCTCCCGCCGCCGCCGGTGGCGGAGGGGCCCGTGGTGCCCGCCGACCGCCTGCACCGGAGCACGCTCGCGAACGGCCTCGAGGTGCTCGTGCTCGAGGACCACGGGCTGCCGCGACTCGAGGTCGGCCTGCTGCTGCGGCGCGGCGCGGAGATCGAGGCGGAGGGCGAAGCCGGCGCGGTGGCGCTGATGGCGGACGTGATGGAGCGGGGCGCCGGAGGGCTCGACGCGCTGGCGCTCGCGCGCGCGGTCGAGCGGATCGGCGCCGACCTCGGCGTCGCGGCAGGCATGGACTCGGTGAGTGTCGAGCTCTCGGGCCTCTCGGACGACACGGGCACGCTCTTCGACCTGCTGGCCGACGTGGCCCTGCGCCCGCGCTTCGACGCGCCCGAGGTAGCGCGCGCGCGCGCGGAGACGCTGGCCGGATTCGAGCAGGAGAAGGACGACCCGGGCGCCTTGCTCGGCCGCCAGCTCGCCCGGACGCTCTACGACGGGCATCGCTACGGCCTCCCGGTGTCGGGAGCGCCCGCGCCCGTCGCCGGGCTCGACGCCGCGGTGTTGCGCGCGATGCACCGGCGCCTGTTCGTCGCGAGCAACGCGATCCTCTACGTGGTGGGCGACGTCGCCGAGCAGGACGCGCTCGCGCAGGTGCGCGCGCGATTCGGCGCGTGGGAGGCGGGGACGCCGCCGGCGCCCGGCCCGCCGCCCCCCACGCCGACCCCGCCCGCACGCGGCGTCGTGCTGGTGGACCGGCCCGATCTCGGGCAGGCCCAGCTCGCGCTCGCCCACGAGGGGATCGCGCGCACCGACGAGCGCCGCATCGCGGCCGGGCTCATGAACACGATCCTGGGCGGCGGCGGCTTCCTGGCGCGGCTGATGAGCCGCGTACGCGCCGACGAGGGCCTCGCCTACGGAATCGGATCGGGCTTCGCGATGCGCCGCCACCCGGGCCCCTTCGTCGTCTCGACCTCGACGCGGGCGCCGGAGGCGGGCCGGGTGGTCGACATCGTGCTCGAGGAGATCGAGCGGCTGCGCCGCGAGGCCCCCTCCCGGGACGAGCTGCGCAACGCGCGCAGTCTGAGCGCCGGCCGCTTCGTGCTCGGGCTCGAGACCTCCGCGGCGATCGCCGGCGCGCTCGTGGAGCTCGATGTCTACGGCCTGCCGCGGGACTCGCTCGACACCTACCGCACGCGCCTCAACGACGTCACGCTCGAGGAGGTGCACGAGGCCGCGCTCCGCCTCCTGCACCCCGATCGGATGGTGATCGTGGCGGTCGGCCCCCTGGAGGTGCTGCGCCCGCAGCTCGAGCGCTTCGGACCGGTGGAGGTCGTGAAACCGTAGTGCGTCGATGGGCGTGGGCCGTGCTGCTGCTCGGGCTGGCCTGGCTCGGCTGCGCCGCGCCGCCGCCTCCCGCGCCGCCGCCTCCCGCCGCCTTCTACTGGCACGCTCGCGCCCCTGGCGGCGCCGTGCTCTTCCTGCTCGGCTCGGTCCACGTGGGTGACGGGCGCGAGCTCGTGCCGCCCCTCGAGATGGAGCTCGACTGGGCACGCGCGGGCGCGCTGGTGGTCGAGGTCGACCTCGACCGGCTGCCGGACCTGGAGCGGCTCGAGGCCGTGCAGCGCCATGGGCTGCTGCCGCCGGAGCGGACCCTGCGCGACGTGGTTTCGTCCCGGACGTGGGACGCGCTGCTGCCCTACCTGCGCGCCCGCGGCTATCCGCTCGAGGCGGCGAGCCGCATGCGGCCCTGGCTGCTGGCGCAGCTCGTCGCGCAGCTCGAGTTCGAGGCGGACGGCATCGATCCGGAGAGCGGTGTCGACGCCTGGTTCCTGCGCCGGGCGGCCGCAGAGGGCAAGCCGGTGGCGCAGCTCGAGTCGCTCGAGGAGCAGATGGCGCTGTTCGGGAGGCTCGGCCCGCCGGTCGAGGACGCGCTCCTGCGCGAGATGCTCGAGAACACGCCGACCTTGCTCGCGACCACGCGCGAGATCCTCCAGGCCTGGGAGGTCGGCGACGAGGCACGGCTGCTCGAGCTGCTGCTCGGAGGCCGCAGCGACCCCGTGCTCGCCGCCTTCCATCGCGCGGTGTTCGTCGAGCGCAACCACCGGATGGCGGAGCGGCTCACGGCCCTGGCGGCGGACGGGCGGGCCCGCTTCGTGGTGATCGGCACCGGTCATCTGATCGGCCCGGAGAGCGTGCCGGAGCTGCTCGCGGCCGGGGGCTTCGCGGTCGAACGGCAGCCCGACGCCTACGTGCGGGCGCTGCCTCGGCCGCTCTCACTAGCGCCGCCTGGCTCCAACCCCGACGCCCTCCCCGGGAGCCCCTGCCAGGAGGGCCTCCAGATCGAGTCGGGGCTGGCCGAATCCTGTCTGGCACCCGACCAGATGGTCGAGTAGGCTGTTCGGGCGACCAGTCGGTCGGATCGAGTCCGGAAGCCGATGGAATCCAGGGATCCCACGTGACGACGCCCCCCAACGATCCGCTCGCCGCGCCGAGCTCGCGCGACAAGATCCTCGACGTCGCCGAGGCGCTGTTCGCGCGCCGCGGCTTCGAGGGGGTCGGCATGCGCGAGGTGGCCGACGCCGCCGGGCTCGGGAAGTCGTCGCTCTTCCATCACTTCCGCAGCAAGGCGCAGCTCTATCTCGCCGTGCTCGAGCGGCTGCTCACCCAGCTCGACGACCGGCTCGGTGTCGCGCTCGCGGCTCCCGGCTCGCCGCCCGAGCGCCTCGACCGCCTCGTCGACGAGCTCGTCGACGCGCTCGCCGAACGCGAGCCGGCCGCGCGCCTGCTGCTGCGCGCCCTCTTCGAGGACGACGCCTTCGAGGCCGAGGCCTGGGACGAGGGGCGCGCTGCCGAGCAGCGCCTGCAGTCGGTCCTCGGCGGGATCCTGGGCCTCCTGCGCGAGGGGACGGAGAGCGGCGCCTTCCGCCCGAGCGCGGGCCCCCACACCCTCCAGACCCTGATCGGCGCCACCGTCTACCACTTCGCGTCCGGCGAGTTCGGCGAGGGCCTGCTCGGCGGCTCGCTGCTCTCGGCCGACGCCGTACGGCGTCACAAGGACGAGGTCAAGGCCTTCCTCCACCACGGTCTGGCGGCGTCGCCCGCCGGATCCAGGTGAACCAGCGCCCCACGCACGCCCAACGGGAGAACGACGATGCACAAGCTCATCGAGGACCATCGCAAGCGCTTCGGGCAGTTCGAGGTGATCGAGTTCGTAGACGAGACGGAGATCGCCCGGCTGCGCGAGAAGACCGACGTCGCCGCGCCGCTCACCCTGAACTGGACCTGGGAGTACGGCTCCGAGGTCGAGGAGCTGCGCGCCCTCTACGAGAAGGGCAAGGTCAACCAGTGGAACGCCGAACGCGACCTCGACTGGTCCCAGCCGGTTTCGAAGGACGAGTGGCTGATGAACCCCGAGGGCTCGATGCTGGCCCAGATCTGCAAGCTGATGGGCAAGGACGAGGCCACCCAGAAGGCCGCCGCCTTCGACGAGCTCGCCCACCTGCTCTCGCAGCTCCTGCACGGGGAGCAGGCGGCGCTGCAGCTCTGTGGCCAGCTCACCAACGCCTGCACCAAGATGGACGAGAAGTGGTACGCCGCGAGCCAGGTGACCGACGAGGCGCGCCACATCGAGGCGATCGCGAAGTTCGTGTCCCGCAAGATGGGAACGATCTACCCGATCAGTCCGACGCTCAAGGTCCTGCTCGACCGGCTGCTCCAGGCCGACACCGCGCGCAAGAAGACGCTCGGGATGCAGACGCTCTTCGAGGGCATGGCGGTCGGCATCTTCGACCTGATCCGGCGCGAGACCCGCAACCCCCTGCTCGAGGAGATGATCCGCCGCGTCGAGCAGGACGAGTCGCGCCACGCCGCCTTCGGCGTGCTCAGCATGCGGCGCGCGGTGCGCGAGGCGGACGCCGCCGAGAAGGCGGAGATGGAGGACTGGGCCTTCGGGATCCTCGAGGCGCTCAACGCCAACCAACAGCTCGACATGCTCCACGTGCTGGGCCCCAAGTACGGCATCGACGGCGCCAACCTGACCCGGGCCGCCCTCGCGATGCCGAACTGGTCCGAGCTGAACAGCATGCCCTACATGCACACCGTGATCCCGAACCTGCGCAACCTCGGCCTCATCACCGAGCGGACCGAGGCGCAGTACCGGAGCCTCGGGATGCTCTACGACCGGGCCTCGCGCGAGCAGGCCCCGGCGGCGCACTAGCCGAGCGCGCGAGCGATCAGCGCCGGGGCGGCGGCGCGTAGCGTGCCGCCGCCCCGGCGAGCTCCTCGCGCACCTCGTCGCGCAGCGACTGCGGCTCGAGCACCTCGGCGCCCGAGCCGAACGAGAGCACCCAGCTGCGCACCTCGGCCGCGCCGCCCACCTCCATCGTGAGCTCGAGCGCGCCGCCGCGGCGCGGCACGAGCTGCTGGCTCGGATGCCAGGTGCGCGAGCCGACCCAACCGGCATGGCGCCGGTCGAAGAGGATGCGGACCTTCATCGGCGGTTCGGCCACGACGCCGAAGGCCGCCCCCACCCGCGCCTCGAAGTCGAAGCTCTCGGGGACCCGGAAGCGTGCCGCCGTGGTCTCGATCTCGCGGATGCGCCCGACCGCGAAGGTGCGCACCTCGTCGGAGAGGTGGTCGTGTCCCACCACGTAGAGCGCGCCGGCGCGGTACCAGACGCGGTAGGGGTCGAGCTCGCGCGTCCTCTCGCGGCCCGTGGCACCCGTGCGGTAGCGCATGCGCACGGTGCGGCGCGCGAGCACGGCGTCGTTCAGCACCCGGATCGTGTCGCGCAGCGCGGCATAGCTCTCGTGCGGACCGGGCAGCACGCGGAACGACTCGCCGAGCTGGGCCAGGAACTCGCTCACCGACGGGCCGAGCGCGCTGCGGATCTTGTCGAGCGCCGAGCGGATCGAGTCGTGGAAGACGGTCCCCTCGAGCGCCCGCAAGAGGTCCTCGCCGAAGGCCAGCGAGAGGATCTCGTCGGGCGTGAAGGGGACGTCGCCGAGCTTGAAGGTCTCGACGAAGCGGTAGTAGACGCGGCCGTCGCGCTTCTCGGTCGTCACCGGGAAGCCCGCCGCCATCAACGCCTCGAGGTCGCGGTAGACCGTGCGGCGCACGCAGCCGAGCTCCTCGACGAGGTCGTCGAGGCCGGCGCCCCAACGGCTGCGGGCGAGCCGCTGGATCAGCTTCCACTGTCTCGCGAGCTGGTCGCCGCGCATCGCGACCGGACCTTACCGCACCCGGTCGACGTACTCCTCGGTCCGGGTGTCGATGCGCAGGACGTCGCCCTCCTTGACGAAGAGCGGGACGTTCACGACCGCACCGGTCTCGAGCGTGGCGGGCTTGGTCGCGCCGGACGCGGTGTCGCCCTTGAGGCCGGGGTCGCAGCGGGTCACGAGCAGCTCGATGAACGAGGGCAGCTCGACGTTCACCGGGCGCCCGTTCCAGAACAACACGTCGACCTCCGTGTTCTCCTTCAGGAACTTGCGGGCGTCGCCCACCACCTCCTGCGAGAAGGGGATCTGGTCGAAGCTCTCCTGGTCCATGAAGACCAGGCTCTCGCCGTCGAGGTAGAGGTACTGCATGTGCTTCTCCTCGATGTCGGCAAGCTCCACCCGCTCGCCGGAGCGGAAGTTGCGCTCGAGCACCTTGCCGTTGAGGAGGTTCTTGACCTTGGTACGCACGAAGGCGCCGCCCTTGCCCGGCTTCACGTGCTGGAAGAAGGTCATGACGAAGGGCTGGCCGTCGAGCAGGAACTTGAGGCCGTTGCGGAACTGCGAGGTGTCGACTTCCACGGTGGGGCTCCCGGGCTGGTGCGCTTCGCTCGCCTGTGGCTCGCGAAAAGGGGGCGCAGGATAGCGGCCACCGGGGCCTTGCGCCTCAGGCCGGCGCCGGAACCGCCTCGAGGCGCAGCGCGCCGTCCCCCGCCCGGGCGAGGCCGATCCGATAGCGCGGCCGGAAGCCCAGCCCCGTTTCGGCCCGGCGCACGTCGAGGCTCATCCCGTGGCGCGCGAGCGGCGCGTCGAGAGCCGCCTCGGCGAGGCCGAGCCACGCCGCGCCGCGTGCCGCCAGGCCGAGCAGCGGACCCGGCACCGGCAGCGTGGGCCGGCCGGTCCAGCGGCCCAGGACCGAGAGCGGCAGGCGTTCGTGCCCCGCGACCTGGAACACCCCGCAGGCCCCGCTCGCGAGGGCCGCCGCCACGGCGCGTGCCACGTCCTTGTCGGCGATCACCGGGCACAGCGGGTCGAAGCCCGCCGGCCGCGGCCGCGGCCCGGCGGCACCCTCGAGGAGCGGGTGCAGGTACACGTAGCCCCCCGAGGCCACCACCGTCGGCACGCGCAGCAGCACGACGCGCAGGCGCGCCCGGCCCGAGGAAGCGGACGGCGATGAACCGGACGGCGATGAACCGGAGGGTGATGAACCGGAGGGCCAGGCGCCATGCGCCCTGCCGATCTCCGCCTGGAAGAGCATGTCGCTGTCGATCCAGGCGCGCAGCGCGGGCGGCGCGGAAGGATCGAGCCGGAGGGGGGAGTCCTCGCAGAGCTGGTTCGCGTTGCCGGGCGCCAGCTCGTAGACGAAGGCGCTGCCGAGCGCCACGAGCGTGCGGATGCTGCGCAGCTCGAGCGCGTGGTGGAGCACGAGGCGCGCCTCCGCGACGCGCTTGGGCACCTGCGCCACCACCGGCAAACCCTCCGGCGCCGCTCCGTGGTGGGGCACGTACACCACCGCCTCCGGCGCGATCTCGCGCAGCCGCCGCGAATGGAACCAGTCCGCGATCGATCGCTGTCGGGCGTGGTCGAGCTGCTCGTAGACGAGCCGCGGCTCGGTACCGGCCCGGAGCGCGTCGAAGGCTCGCGGCGGCGGTCCCTCGCCGATCGCGACGAGGCGCCCGATCCCGGGCTCGTGCCAGAGGAGCTTCACGATCCGCCGCCCGAGCGGCAGATCCGCGTGCGTGACGACCACCGCCTTCATCGGCGCGCGTCGATCAGGTGCTGGATGGCGCGCCGCACCTGCCCTGCCAGGGCGCGCACGACGGCGGGATCCGCGGCGGCGCCGGGCGCGAAGCGCTCGTGGAAGCGCAGCGGCTCGCCGTAGGCGATCCGGTAGCGCACCGGGTAGGGGAGCAGGCCGAGCGGGCCGAGCCAGGGGAAGGTCGGCGTGATCGGCGCGACGGGCAGGCCGAGCAGGCGCGCCAGCGGCTTCACGTCGAACAGGACCGGGGCCTGGTCGTCGCTGCCGACGATCGCCATCGGCACGATCGGCGCCCGCGCGCGCAAGGCGTGCTCGACGAAGCCGGCGTGGAAGCGCTGCAGGCGGTGGCGCTGCGTGATCGGCTTGCGGATCCCGTCCATGCCTTCCGGGAACACCAGCACCGTCTCGCCGTCGGCGAGCAGGCGCGCGAGGTTCTCGTGGGTGCCGACCACCTGTCCGACGCGTGCGAAGAAGACGTTCACCCAGGGCAGCGAGCCGGCCCAGCGGTCCACGATCGCGCGCGCGAGGCGCGGCGGGTCGCCATGGAGGAGCAGGTCGATCACCGCCATCGCCCCGTCGAAGGGCAGCAGGCCGCCGTGGTTGGCGGCGAGCACCAAGGGACCCTCTGCCGGCAGGTGCGCGTGTCCCTCGCTCCGCACGCGGAACCACGAGCGGTAGAGCCCGAGGAAGAAGGGGAAGGCCTGGCGGAGCGCGCCCGGCGAGAGGCCGAAGCGATCCCAGCCCTCGACGCCCGACGCCACCAGCGCGAGCCGGCGCGCCGGCTCCTCGCCGACGCGCCGCGCGAGCCGCTGCCAGTCCTCGTCGAGCTCGAGGTCGGCCGGGCGCGGGGCAGGTGCCGGTGCCGGCGGCGGCGCGGCCGGCGGCTCCGGCTCGGGCGCCGCGACCTCGACGGCGAGCGCGGCCCGCAGCTCGGCGCCGGGCGCCCGCCGGTCGAGCGCATCGAGCCAGGGCGCGAGCGGATCGGGCCCGACCACCGGCGCGAACGGGTCCCCGAGCCGGAGCGGCTGCCGCCGCGAGTCCCCGTTCGTGGGTGCGCTCATCCTCCCCCGACTCCGCGTGCCTAGGTGGCTCCCGCCGGCGTGCGCGCCTCGAGCTCCTGCGCGAGCGCCGCCAGCGCCCGCGCGCCCCGGTCCCCCGGCGCGTACTCGAACACCGAGAGCCCGCGGGCCTGCGCTTCGTCGATCTTGACGTGCCAGCCGACGACCGTGTGTGCGATTTCCTTGGGAAATCGCTGCTCGAGCGCCGCCAGCACCTCGGCAGCCAGGCGCGTGCGGCGATGGAAGGTCGGTACGACCATCGTGATGCGCAGCCCCGGATGGTCGTAGCGCGTGCGCACGCTCTCGATCGTGCGCACCAGCTCCGCGCAGCCGTCGAGCGCGAGGAAGGTGAGCGGAACCGGCACCACCACCTCGTCCACCGCGCGCAGCACGTTCAAGGTGAGCAGGCCGAAGCTCGGGGGGCCGTCGACGAGGACGTAGTCGTAGGGGGCGAGGCCCCGGGCCGCGTCGAGGCGCCGGCGCAGGCGCCCCGTGGGCTCCGGCTCGCCGGCGCCGAGGGCGGGCGCGAGCCCGAGCGCCTTGTGGGCCACCACGACGTCGAGCCGCGGGATCCGTGTCGGCAGGATCGGGAGCTCGGCCGCCCGCGCCGGGGCGGCCTCCTCCCCGGCGCCCGAGGGCGGGCCGAGCACCGCGTCCACGAGCAGCTCGATCGCGCTGCGGCGGGCTTGCCGCACCTCCACGCCCAGCACCTTGCCGAGCTGCCCCTGCGGGTCCATGTCGATCGCGAGCACGCGCCGGCCGCCACACAGCGCCAGGTGCGCGCCCAATCCGGCAGCGAGCGTGGTCTTGCCGCTGCCGCCCTTCTCGTTGAGCACCGCAATGCGTCGCGGAATGGGACCCCCCGGCCCTTCACCAGGCCCGCGACGCCAGCTCGCGGGCCTGCACCCTTCTCTCGCGTCGGCGGCGATGACCGCGGAGCGGCAGACGGAGGAGCAGCGGGAGCAGCCATGGGGGGACGACGTGCGTTCGCCGACCCGTCCTTGGTACTCCCTGGGGTCCGTGGTGTCAACGAAAGAAGATCAGCCCTTGGCGGCCTTGACCGCCTCCGTGAGCTTCGGCACCACCTCGAAGAGGTCGCCCACGACGCCGAGGTTCGCGACCTCGAAGATCGGAGCATCGGGATCCTTGTTGATCGCGATGACGAAGTTCGACCCCTTCATGCCGACCAGGTGCTGGATCGCGCCCGAGATGCCGCAGGCGATGTAGAGCTTCGGCGCCACGATCTGGCCGGAGGAGCCGACCTGGTACTCGTGCGGCAGCCAGCCGGCATCGACCACCGGTCGCGAGGCGCCCATCGCGCCGCCGAGCGCGTCGGCGAGGGGCTTGATCACCTCCTGGAACTTCTCGGGACCCCCGAGCGACCGGCCGCCCGACACGATGACCTCGGCCTTGGTGAGGTCGACGCCCTTGGCCTCGGCCACCTTGGTCTCGACGAAGCGGGTGCCACCCTCGCCGACGGAGACCGCGAGCGCCGTCACCTTGCCGTCGGCGGAGCCGCTGAAGGCCGCCGTCGCGCCCGGCTGCATCGTGGCGACGATCGGCAGGCCCACCGGGCGCAGCCGCGCGTCGAGCTTGCCGTTGAAGAAGCGGCGCAGGAACACCAGCTCGGCCCCCGCCACCTCGACGTCGAAGCAGTCCGACACGAACGCCGCGTCGAGCGCAGCCGCGAGCCGCGGCGCCAGGTCCCAGCCCGTGGGCGTGTTCGAGAGCAGCACGATCTCGGGCGAGCCGGCTGCGATCGCCGCCTTGGCCGCTGCGTGGTAGGCGTCGACGCTGTAGTTGGCGAGCGCGGCGTCGTCGGCGAGGAACACCTCGCCGCCGCCCTTCTTGGCCAGCTCCTCGGCGATCCCCGAGACGCCCTGGCCGACGACCAGGCTCTTGACCTCGCGGCCGGTCGCCTCGCCGATCTTGCGCGCCACGCTGACCAGCTCGAGGCTGGCCTCGCGCAGCTTGCCCTTCTGGATCTCCGCCACCAGGAGGATCGAACCCATCGCGTGTCTCCTTCGGGGCGAGGCTTAGAGGAGCCCCAGCTCCTTGATCTTGCCGACCAGCTTGCCCGCCACCTCGTCCGCCGAGCCCGACACGATCTCGGCGCCCTGGCCCTTGGGCGGCGTGTAGAGCTTCTCGATCCGGACCTTCGCCGCGCCGGCGCCCACCTGCCCGGCGAGGCCGAGATCGGCAACCGTCTTGACGTCGATCGGCTTCTTCTTGGCGGCCATGATGCCCTTGAGCGACGCGTAGCGGACCTGGTTCATGCCGGTCTGGGTCGTCACGAGGCAGGGCGTCTTCAGGTCCACCACCTCGAGGGCGCCGCCCTCGAGCTCGCGCTCCACCTGCACCGTGCCGTTCTCCTTCTTCAGGCTCACGGCGGTGGTCGTGTGCGGGATCCCGAGCAGGGTCGCGAGCATCGGGCCGACGGCGGCGATGTTGCCGTCGTCGGACATGAAGCCGGTGAAGATCAGGTCGGGGCTCTCGGCCTTGGCGAGCGCCGCCAGGAGCTTGGCGACGCCGAGCGCGTCCGAGCCGTCGGCGGCCGCGTCCTTCACGTGGATCGCGCGGTCCGCACCCATGCCGAGCGCGGTGCGCAGCGACTGCGTGACCCGCTCGGGCCCGATCGAGGCCACCACCACCTCGCCGCCGCCCGCGTCCTTGAGCTGGAGCGCCGCCTCGAGGGCGTTCTGGTCGTAGGGGTTGATCTCGAACTTGATGTTCTCGTCCTGGATCCAGGTGCCGTCGCCGCGGACGTCGAGACGCGCGTCCTGGTGCGGGACCTGCTTGATGCAGACCATGATCTTCATGGACCGGGGGCCTCCGATGCGGGCGGGAGAGCGCCGGAGCGGGCGCTCCGGGACGGAAAGGACGGCGAACGCTAACGGACGCAGGTAGGGGCCGCAAGCTGACCGCAAGTCGAAAAGCCGCAGCAAATCGCGAAGTTGGCTGCTCCGCTCGAGGAGACTGACACGCGCGTCGGCGGATGCGCAGCGAGCCGCGGCGACCGAAGCCCGCCGGCTAGAAGCCGACGAAGGTCAGGAACTGATCGACGGTCGCGGCGCGCAGGTAGGGGTTCGTGCGCTTCTGCTCGCCCATCGTCGCGGACGGCTCGGGCGCGTAGAGATGGCCGGGATAGAGGATCGTCTCGTCGGGAAGCCGCTTCAGCACGCCGTCGAGGCTGCGGAACATCGCCTCGGGGTCGCCGCCGGGCAGGTCGACGCGGCCGCAGGCGTTCAGGAACAGGGTGTCGCCGGACACGAGCCGTCCGGGGCCCGCGCCGCTCTCGACGAGGAAGCACTGCGAGCCGGGGGTGTGCCCGGGCGTGTGGAGGAGCCGCACCCGCACGCGGCCGAGCTCGAGGACGTCGCCGCCCTCGTGTGCGACGAGATCCGAAGCCGAGACGCCCGTCACCCGCCGCACGCCTTCGGCCTCGTGCGCCTGCACATGGACCGGCACGGGACGGCGCGCCATCAGCCGGCCCAGGCCCTCGATCGACATCCCGAAGAGGGAGCCCCCGACGTGGTCCTGGTGGTAGTGGGTGGCCAGGGCGCCCACCACGCGCATCCCGTCGGCCTCGGCGCGGTCGAGCAGGGCGTCCACGCTCCAGGCGGGGTCCACCAGCAGCGCCTCCCGCGTCGAGCGGCTGCCGATCAGGTAGGCGAGGTTCGCCATCTCCCCGACGGGAGCCTGGACGAAGTAGAGCTCGTCGCCGGCTTCGCTCACCTGCGCTCCTGTTCTCGCTAGGGGCCCTCGACGACCTGGTGGAACCAGGAGTCGAGGGCGTCGAGGAGCTCGCGCGTCACGTCCTCGGCGGGCCGCCCCGAGCGCTTCGGCACGGCCATGGCGCCGTCGGCCTCCTCGACCACGTGCAGGGTCTTGAGCGTGCCGACCCTCGTCAGGGTGGCGCGCAGCGCGTCGAGGTCGCAGTTGCGGTCGCGCGTGCCCTGGATGAAGAGGAGCGGGGAGACGAGCCGGTAGAGGGCGTCGGCCTTCACGTTCCGGGTCGGGTGGTCGCGGCTGTGGAGCGGGTAGCCGATCAGGAAGACCCCGTTCACGCGCAGCCGCGCGGCCGCCTGCGCCGCCGCGTGCGCGCCGAGCCCGATCCCGCCGACGAAGAGATGCGCCGGCGCCGCCGTGGGATCGCGGCCGAGCAGCGCCGCCGCCTGGCGGAAGGTGCGCTCGAGCACGCCCAGACTGTCGGGGCGAGGGCGCTTCGCTTCCGCGAACGGGAAGTTGAAGCGCAGCGTGAGCGACCTGCGCTCGGTGAGCCCCCGATGGAGGCCCGCGACGAGCGGGTCGGTCATGTCGCGGCCCGCACCGTGCGCGAGCACGACGCCGATCCGCGCGCCCGTCGGCCACCACTCGGGCACGCCGAGCACGCCCGAGACCGCCGCAAGCTCGTGCTGCGGCTCCTCGAGCGGGATCCGGATCTCCTCGAAGCGCGCCGTCGGCGCCACCAAAGCACATCCCTCCGGGGGGTCGTTCGGGTTGGGTTATACCACGAGAGCCGCGAGATGGGTCTGGCCCGGGCCCGGTCCGGACGATACTCTCGGCTCGCAACTACCCGGAGAATCAATGGAAATGTCGCTACCATGGAAAACCCGCCACCATGGAGAAGGTGCTCATCACCGGCATTGCCGGCGGCCAGGGCCGTCTGCTGGCCCGGCGGCTCCTCGACACCTGGGAGGTGACCGGTGCCGACCGTGTTCCCTGGGAGGGGCGCCCGAAGGGCGTGACGGTCCACGAGGTGGACCTGCGCAAGCGCAAGTTCGAGGACGTGCTGCGCACCGAGCAGCCGACGGCCCTCGTCCACATGGGCTTCGTCCGCCACTTCCGGCTGCCGGACCGGATCCGCCACGAGGTGAACGTCCGCGGCACCAAGCAGCTCCTCGACCACTGCGTGAGCTACGGCGTCCAGAAGCTCGTCGTCATCTCGAGCAGCTACGTCTACGGCGCCTTCCCCGAGAACCCCTTCTACATGGACGAGGACCATCCGCTCGGTGCGAGCCGCTCCTATCCCGAGATCCGCGACCTCGTCGAGGTGGACACGCTCGCCTCCGCCTTCATCTGGAAGTACCCCCACATCCGCACCTCCGTGCTCCGGCCGGTCAACGTGCTCGGGTACTACGTCCACTCGATGATCGGCGAGTACCTCCGCCAGCGCCGGGTCCCGACCGTGATGGGCTTCGACCCGATGCTCCAGTTCATCCACGAGGAGGACGTCTCGGAGGCGATCGCGCTCGCCCTCGAGCACGGGCTGCAGGGCGTCTTCAACGTCGTGGGGCCGGGTGCGACGCCGCTGTCGGTGGCGATCCGTGAGAGCGGCGGCACCGCCTGGCCGATCCCCGAGCCGATCCTGCGCCCGCTCCTCGACCGCCTCTTCGCGTGGGGCGTCGTGCCCTATCCGTCCGGAGCGATCGACTACGTGAAGTATCCGGTGACGCTGTCGGGCAAGCGCTTCGCCGACGCGACCGGATTCCGGCCCCTGTTCGGGCTCGAAGAGATCTTCCACAGCGTGCGGCGCTGAGGGTGCGACGATGAGCCCGCGACCCGGCTGGCAGCGCGCGCTCGGCGACCTCGGCGGCGCGCTGCTCCCGCTCGCCGCCCGCGACCTCCTCCACGAGGTGGACGACCGCATCCGGAAGATCCCGACCCGCCTCAACGAGTTCGGCTTCGACCCCTGGGGCCTGCATCCGGAGAGCGTGCGCCAGTCGATCCTCCCCGTGCTCCTGCTCTACCGCTACTGGTTCCGGGTGGAGACCGCGGGCATCGAGCAGGTTCCACCGGGCGGCGTGCTGCTGATCGCCAACCACGCCGGGCAGCTCCCCTTCGACGCGGCGATGGTCATGACCGCGATGCTGCTCGAGGCCGACCCGCCGCGCATCCTGCGCAGCATGGCCGAGTACTGGGTGCCGCAGCTGCCCTTCGTGAGCGAGCTCGCCGCGCGCGGCGGCGCGGTGGCGGGCACGCCCGAGACCTGCCGCGAGATGCTCGACGCCGGCGAGGCGGTGCTGGTCTTCCCGGAAGGCGTGCGCGGCATGAACAAGCTCTACCGCGACCGCTACCGGCTCCAGCGCTTCGGCACCGGCTTCCTGCGCCTCGCGCTCGCGGCCCAGGTGCCGATCGTGCCGATCGCGGTGGTCGGCTCCGAGGAGCAGCAGCCGGGGCTCGCGAATCTGCGCGGGCTCGGCCAGGCGCTCGGCATGCCCGCCTTCCCGATCACCCCGACCTTCCCGTGGCTGGGCCCGCTCGGGCTCCTGCCCCTGCCGGTCAAGTACCGGATCTACTTCGGCGAGCCGATGCACTTCCAGGGCTCGCCGACCGACGAGGACGCGGTGATCGAGGAGCAGGTCGCGCGCGTGCGCGAGGCGATCGAGGCGCTCTTCGCGCGCGGGCTCGCGGAGCGCAGGGGGGTCTTCACCTGACGTCCCGGTGCGCGCTCGCATGATCCGCCGGCGCTGGGGGGCGGCGGTGCGCACCGCTGCGCTGGTCGGGCTTGCCGTCGCCTCGGGCTGCGCGGGTGGCCCGGGTGGATTCACGGGAGCCCCGCGTGACGAGGCCGCGTTGCCGGCCGCCGACCGCCTGCCGCGCCGGCCCGAACGCGTCGTCCTGGTCGCGATCCCGGGGCTCGAGCCCGCGCACTTCCTCCCGGCGCCGGCCGCTGCGGCCCTCGCGCCCCGGCTCGCCGCGCTCGCCGGGGGCGGCGTTGCCGTCGAGGTGCTCCATCCGGTGTTCCCGCCGGCGGGGCTGCCCGCCCTCGTCTCGCTCGCGACCGGCCGCAGCCCGGCCCGGCACGGCGCCTTCGCGCTGCGGCCGCTCGAGGCGAACGGCGTCGGCGCGCCGCGGCCGCTCCCGGCGAGCGCGATCGAGGGCGAGACGCTCTGGCAGGCGGTGGGGCGCGGGGGCGGTGCCGCAGCGGCCTTCGACTGGCCCGGGACCGACGGATCGCCGGTGGCGCAGTCGCTTCCGGACGCGCCGGCGGAGCCGGGCGCAGCACGCGACGCCGCGCTCGTGCGGGCGGCCTGCGCCCTCCTCACCGGCGCGAGCCCGCCGCGGCTGCTCGGGCTCGTGCTCGCACAGGCCGGAATCGCACGCGCCGCCGCGCCGCCGGGCTCGCGCGAGGCGGAGGCGGCGGTGGCCGGAGCCGACGCCGAGCTCGGCCGCCTGGTCGACTGCCTCGGCCGCGCCGGGCGGCTTGCGAGCAGCGCGCTCGTCGTGACCGGCGACCACGGCACGCTCCCCGTCCACACCGCCGTACGCCCGAACGCCGTGCTCGCGGAGGTGGGCCTGATCACCACGCAGGGGGGCTCCGTCGTGCGCTGGAATGCCCTCGCCCGCAGCAACGGCGGCAGCGCCTTCGTCTACGCGCGGCAGGAGGACGACGCGCTCCTCGCGCGCCGCGCGCTCGAGGAGGCGGCCGGCCAGACGGGCGCCTTCCACGTCGTCTCGGCGCAGGAGATGCTGGCGCGCGGCGCGGATCCCCAGGCGTGGTTCGGGATCGACGCGGCGCCCGGCTGGGTGTTCGAGGACGGGGCCGAGGGCGCGCGGCTCGGCCCGGCTTCGCAGCGGGCGGCGGGAGGGTACGCTCCCGGCGAGCCACGCATGGCGACGGGGCTCGTGGCGTGGGGGGCCGGGCTGCGCCCGGCGGTGCGGGTGCCGGAGCTGCGGCAGATCGACGTCGCGCCGACGCTCGCCGCGTTGCTCGAGGTCCCGCTCGCGGGCGCCGAGGGCCGCGCGCTCGCCGGCGTGCTCCAGCCGTGACACGAGCGGGCTGACGGAGGAGAGCGGATGGGCCTCGCGCCGGGCTGGTGCCTGATCCTCGGAGCGTCGAGCGGTTTCGGCGCCGCGGCGGCGCGTGCCTTCGCGCGTGCCGGGCTCGACGTCGCCGGCGTGCACCTCGACCGGCGCGCGACGCTGCCCCTCGCCGCGGCCGTCCGGGCCGACGTCGAGGCCGCGGGCCGGCGCGCGCTCTGGTTCAACGTGAACGCCGCGGACCCGGCGCGACGCGCCGAGGTGATCGGCGCGCTCGCGGAAGAGCGGTGCGGTGGGCCCGGCGTGCGGGTGCTGCTGCACTCGCTCGCGTTCGGGACGCTGCGTCCGCTGATCGCCAAGGACGCCGCCGGCGTGGTGAGCGCGCAACAGATGGCGATGACGCTCGAGGTGATGGCGACGAGCCTCGTCGACTGGACGCAGGCGCTCGTCGGGGCGGAGCTGCTCGAGCGCGGCGCGCGCGTCTTCGCGATGACCAGCGAGGGCTCGAGCCGGGCCTGGCCGAGCTACGGGCCGGTCAGCGTGGCCAAGGCTGCGCTCGAGGCGGCGGTCCGCCAGCTCGCGATCGAGCTCGCACCCTTCGAGGCCTGTGCCAACGCGATCCAGGCGGGTGTCACCGACACCCCGGCCGTGCGCAAGATCCCGGGCTCCGAGCGGATGCTCGAGCTCTCGCGCGTGCGCAACCCGCGCGGGCGCCTCACGCAGCCCGAGGACGTGGCCGGCGCGCTGGTGGCGCTGGCGGAGCCGGGCTGCGGCTGGGTCACCGGCAACGTGATCCGCGTCGACGGAGGGGAGGCCATCGCGGGATGAGCGACCGCCACGTGACGATCGACCTGAACCCGCGCGAGAGGCGCTTCTACGACCGCGTGCGCGAGGCGCTGGTGGCGCCGCACCCGGGCGGCCGCTCGGGCGTGCGCGACGTGCTGCTGCTGCTGCCGGACCTCACCGTGCTGCTCTTCCGGCTGCTGCGCGATCCCCGCGTTCCGCCCGGCGGCAAGGCGATCGCGCTCTTCGGGGTCGGCTACGTGCTCTCGCCGGTGGACCTGCTCCCGGAGGCGCTCTTCGGGCCGCTCGGCCTGCTCGACGACCTGCTGATCGTGGCGGCGACGCTCTCGCGCGTCCTCAACTACGTCCATCCCGACGTCGTGCGCTCGCACTGGTCCGGACAGGGCGACGCGCTCGACGCGATCCAGCGTGCGAGCGGCTGGGCCGAGGGCCAGGTGCGAGGCCTGCTGCGCCGCGTGCTCCCGAAGGCGCTCCGGCCGTAGGGGCTCAGCTCCGGGGCGCGGCGCCGATCCGCGTGAGCAGGACCGCGCGCCGCTCCGGCGGGATGCCGCGCGGGCGGCCCTCGAGGTCGACCATCGCGTGCTCGGTGGCGCCGCTGGCGACGAGCGTGCCGGCGCGGCGGATCTCGTAGGCCATCCGCAGCGAGGCGCGCCGGAGCCATTCCATCCAGGTGGTCACGGCGAGCAGGTCGTCGAAGCCGGCGCTGCGGTGGTAGCGGAGCTCCACGGCGGTGGTCGCGAAGTGCAGGCCCTGGGCTGCGTACTCGCGGTAGGGGCGGTCGTGCTCGTCCATCCAGACCACGCGTGCGAGCTCGAGGAAGCGCACGTAGTTCGAGTGGTGGACGACGCCCATCGCGTCGGTCTCGTAGAACGCGACGCGATGCTCGAGAGTGGAGGAGGCGGCGCCGGCCGGGGCGAGCAGGACGGGGCGCGCCATCTCAGCCCCGGAACGAGTCCTTGAGCGCGCGGCGGCGGCCGAGCTCGGCGGCGTCGGCCGCACGCAGGAAGGGGTTCGTCGCGCGCTCCTCGCCGATCGTGGACGGGATCGTCATCTCGCCGGGCGTGGCGTCGTGCCAGTCGGCGGCCCGGCGCGCCCGCAGCGCGCGCACGCGGGCGAGCTTCTCGCGCACCGCCGCGTTGTCCGGCTCGAGGTGCGCGGCGAAGACCAGGTTCGACTCGGTGTACTCGTGGCCGCAGAAGATCCGCGTGTCGTCGGGCAGGGCGCCGAGCTTCTGGAGCGAGGCGAACATCATCTCGGGCGTTCCCTCGAAGAGCCGGCCGCAGCCGCCCGCGAACATCGTGTCGCCGGTGAAGGCGGCCCGGGCCTGGTCGAAGACGTAGGCGATGTGGCCGCGCGTGTGGGCAGGGATGAAGAGCACCCGTGCGTGGTGCCGGCCGACCGGGACGGTGTCGCCCTCCTCGAGCCCGTTCGTGAAGCCGGCCAGGCGGCCCGCGTCGGACGCGTGCCCGAAGACCGGAACCTTCCAGCGCTCCGCGAGCTCCGGGTTCGCCATCGCGTGGTCGGGATGGTGGTGGGTGGAGAGGATCCGGGTCACGCGCGCGCCGAGCGCGTCGGCGCGCTTCACGACCGGCTCGGCCTCGGGCGCGTCCACCACGGCCGCCTCGCCGCTCTCCTCGCAGAGCAGCAGATAGCTGTAGTTGTCGGACAGGGTGGGGATCCGCTCGATGCGCAGCGCCATGCGGGCAGCCTAGCCGACCCGGCCGCGCCCGCTCTCCCGCGCGATCCGCGCGGTCCTCAGAGGAGGGGGAGCTGGCGGGGCGCGGCGGGAGCGGCGGTGGCGGCGGGAGCGGCGGCGGCCTTGCGGGCTCCCATCGCGGGGCAGACGTCGTTGTGCTCGCACCAGGTGCAGAGGCTGCCGGGGCGGGGGTCGAAGGCCTGCTCGGACTCGATGCGATCGATCAGCTCGATGGTGCGGGCGCGCAGGGCGTCGAGCTGCTCGCGGGTGCGGGTGGAGACGCGCACCTGGTCGCGCAGGAGGTAGTGCCAGACCAGACGCACGGGAGTGTCGGTTCCGTAGCGCGCCTGGACCCCGAGCTGGTAGAGCGCGAGCTGGCGGTCCGCGTCGAGCTGCTCCTGGGAGGGAACCCAGCGGCCGGTCTTGTAGTCGTGGACCTCGATCGCGCCGTCCGGCGCGCGCGCGAGGCGGTCCACGAAGCCCTGGATCCGGTAGCTGCCCGCCTCGTCGAGCGGAAACGCGAGGTGCGCCTCGATCCCGAGGGTCTCGTCGCGGTCGAAGGGGTAGTGGCGGCGGTAGTGGTTGGCGAGGCAGCGCTCGCCGTTCTCGCGGTAGGCCGCGGCCGGGTTCTCGCTGCGCACGATGCGGATCCGCGCGGGATCGAAGTGCGCCTCCCACTCGGCGCGGAAGCGGCCCACCACCTTCGCGAGCGGCGGCACGAGCCCGCGCTCCACGAACTGGTTCAGCCGCTCGAGCACCGCGTGCACGCGCTTGCCGACGAAGGCCTCGATGCCCTCGGTGTCGACGGCCCGGCGCTCGACGTAGCGATAGTGGAACTGGCGCGGGCAGTGTTCGAAGCTCGACAGGCGGGAGTGGCTGTAGACCGTCGCCAAGAGACCCTTCGCCGCGCGCCGGGCCCCGGCGCGCCGGGGCGGCCAGGGACGGCATTGGCCTCGGGTCCGGGGGAGGGCGACCCGCTGCGCACTGGAGTCGGGCGCGGGAGGCGCGCCCGGCGCGACGATACCACGGCGCGCCGCGTCCGGGACCGGCCGGATCCCCCGAGGCGGCCGGACGCCCGGCCGCGCTACCTTCGCCCTGCTCGCGACGCGCGCCCCAGGAGCTTCCGCGCATGACCGACGGCATCCCCGATCGTCCCCGGGACGGCAACCGGCTCGAGGCCACGATCGCCGCCCTCTCGACGAGCAACGGCGACGCGCTCTCGAAGGCCGCCGCCGAGGGCATTCCGGAGTGGGAGGACGTGGTCGCCTGGTCCGACCGGATCCTGCGCCTCGTGCTCCACCGCCGGGAGCGAGCGGTGCTCGAAGCGGAGCTGCCGGACCTGGTCCACTGGCTGCGCCGGATCCTGGCCCGCCTGAGCCTGCCGGCCGGGGTCGACGCCGAGACCGTCGTCTCCGTCTTCGTCGCGCGCCTGCCGAGGGTGCGCGCGGCGATCGCCGAAGACGTCGAGGCGGCCTTCGAGGGCGATCCGGCCGCCCGGAGCTACGCCGAGATCGTGGCCGCCTACCCGGCCGTCCGGGCGATCGCGACCCATCGGGTGGCGCACGAGCTCTGCGCGCTCGGCGTGCCGCTCGTGCCGCGCATCATGGCGGAGCACGCCCACGCCCGGACCGGCATCGACATCCACCCCGGAGCGAAGATCGGCCGGCGCTTCTTCGTCGACCACGGGACCGGCGTGGTGATCGGCGAGACCGCGGAGATCGGCGACCGTGTCGTGCTCTACCAGGGCGTGACGCTGGGCGCGAAGGCGCCGCGCGCGGGCCAGGTGCTGCGCGGGGTGAAGCGCCATCCGACGATCGAGGACGACGTCACGATCTACGCCGGCGCGACGATCCTGGGCGGGGAGACCGTGATCGGCCGCGGCAGCGTGATCGGCGGGAACGTGTGGCTCACCCACTCGGTGCCGCCCTGCTCGAAGGTGCAGATCGAAGCGCACCTCCAGCTCCAGCGCGACCAGGACTGCTCGGAGCAGCCCGATCAGCTCCACTGGGACATCTGAGAGAGGACACCATCACGATGCGAAGCCTCGGCATCGCCGCGCTGCTCGCGGGCGTGCTGCTGGCGGCGTCGAGCGCGCTGCCGGCGGCCGCCGCCGAGCCGCCGTACGCGGTCGAGCTCTACAACGGCCTCATGAGCCCCTTCTGCCCCGGCCGCACGCTGATGGCCTGCCCGAGCAGCCAGGCGGCCGAGATGCGCGAGTGGATCGCCGAGCAGGAGCGCGCAGGCCGCCCGCGCCAGGCCGTCGAGGACGAGCTCTATGCGCAGTGGGGCGACGTGATCCTGCAGGCGCCGCGCGCCGAGGGCTTCGGGATGGCCGCCTACGTGCTGCCGGTCGTCGCGTTCCTGGCCGGCGGCGCGATCGTGTGGGTCTTCCTGCGCCGCCAGGGCGCGGGCGCCCGCGCGCCGCTGCCGGGGCCACGCGCCCCCCTCGACCCGGAGATCGAGCGCCGCATCGACGAGGAGCTGCGGGCGTGAAGATCTACACGCGCCGCGGCGACCGGGGCGAGACCGACCTGATCGGTGCGGGGCGGGTGCCGAAGGACCATCCGCGCGTCGGCGCCTACGGCGCGGTGGACGAGCTCGAGGCCGCGCTCGGCGTGGCGGCCGCTGCGACCGCGCACGAGGACCTGCGCGCCCTGCTCCAGGGGATCCAACGCGAGCTGTTCTCGCTCGGCGCGTACCTGGCGACGCCCGAGGAGCGGCACCGCGCGAAGACCGGCATCGCCGCGCCGGACGAGCTGGCGGTGACGGCCCTCGAGGCGAAGATCGACATCTTCGAGGCCGAGCTCGCGCCGCTCGAGCGCTTCGTGCTCCCGGGCGGGACACCGGCCGCCGCCGCCTTCCACGTGGCGCGCACCACCTGCCGCCGTGCCGAACGCCACGTGGTGTCACTCGACCGCCTGGAGACGCTCGACCCGGCGGCGGTGCGCTACCTGAACCGCCTCTCCGACCTGCTCTTCGTGCTCGCCCGCCTCGAGAACCGCCGCGCCGGCGTGCCCGACGTCGAGTGGGAGGGCCGCCCGCGTTAGGATCACCGCGGGCTTCTCGGCCGCACAGCGCAGCCAGGTGCCGATCGCGAAGCCGACGCCGAAGGCCAGCGCCAGCGCGAGCAGGACCGTGCGCAGGATCGCCCGCGCGCGGCTCATCGGGGCGTCTCGCCCGATGAGCCCGGGGACCGCAGGTCCGGCGATCCCGGGGACCGCAGCTCCGGCGATCCCGAGGACCGCAGGTCCGGTGATCCCGAGGACCGCAGGTCCGGTGATCCGGCAGGCTGCGCACGGAGCGCCGCCTCGATCTCGCGCCCGAGGGCGAGCACGAGCGCGAAGCCGGAGCGGTCGCCGGCTTCGCGCAGCCGCACGCGCAGGCCGTCGAGCCCGCCGATCCGCTCGAGGCCGAAGCTCCCGTAGCGGCGCTCGAGCGCGCCGGCCACCAGCGCTTCGCGCCCGCGCCGCCGCCGGGCTGCGCCCTCGTCCGACGCCTCCAGGTGCCGCCGGTGGGCGTCGAGCGCCGCCAGCACCTCGTCGACGCCGCGGGCGTCGCGCGCGGACACGAGCAGCACGGGCGGGGCCCAGCCCGTGCCGTCGCGCGCGCTCATCGCGACGCCGCTCGCGAGCTCGCTGGCGGTGCGCTCCGCGAGCGGCCCCAGGTCCGCCTTGTTCACCGCGAAGACGTCGGGGTGCTCGAGCAGCCCCGCCTTCATGAACTGGAGCACGTCGCCGGCGCCGGGCTGGGCGACGAAGAGCAGCGTGTCGGCGAGGTCCACGATCTCGGCCTCCGACTGGCCCACGCCGACGGTCTCGACGAAGACGCGGTCGAAGACGGCCGCCAGCACGGTGACACCGGCCCATGTGGCGTCGGCGAGGCCACCGAGCCGGTCGCGGGCCGCCATCGAGCGCAGGAACACGCCCGGGTCGTAGGCGCTCGCGCGCACCCGGGCGCGGTCGCCGAGCAGCGCGCCGCCCGAGCGGCGGCTCGAGGGGTCGACGGCGGCGATCCCGACCGTCTCGCCGCGCGCGCGCAGCCGGCGCACCAGCGCGTCGAGCAGCGTCGACTTGCCGGCGCCGGGGGCCCCCGTGACGCCGATCCGCGGCGGGTCGCGGCGCGTGCCGCGCGCGGCGCGCGCCGCCGCCTCGCGCTCGAGCGCGTCGAGCATCGCGAGCGCCGCCTCGCGCCGGCCGGGCCGGCGGTCGTCGATCAGGTTCAGGGCCGCCGGCACGGCGTCGCGGTCGCCCGCCAGGAGCCGGCGCACGAGGTCGGCGTCGTCGGGGCGCCGCTCAGGCTGCAGCGGCCGACTCGCCGGCGAGCTCCGCGATCTCGCTCATGATCCGGTTCAGGTCCCAGTCCTTCGGCGTGTAGATGCGCCGCACGCCCGCGCTCCGGAGCTTCGCCGCGTCGTCGTCCGGGATGATCCCGCCCACCACGACCGGCACGGCGAGCCCGGCGGCGCGGAGCTGCTCGAGCAGGTCGACCACCAGGACGCCGTGCGAGCCCGACAGGATCGAGAGCCCGATCACGTGCACGCCCTCGTCGCGCGCCGACTGCACGATCTCCTCGGGGGTCAGGCGGATGCCCTCGTAGACCACCTCCATGCCGACGTCGCGCGCGCGCACGGCGATCTGCTCGGCGCCGTTGCTGTGGCCGTCGAGCCCGGGCTTGCCGACCAGGAGCTTGGGCGGGCGCCCGAGGGCGTCGGCGAGCCTTCGCACCCGGCCGCGCACGGCCTCGAGCTGCGGGTCGGCCTCCGCCACCGTGGAGACGGCGACGCCGGTCGGCGCGCGGTAGTCGCCGTAGCGCTCGCGGAACACGCCGGCCCACTCGCCGGTCGTGAGGCCGGCGTGGGCGGCCCGGATCGAGGCAGGCAGGACGTTCCGCCCGGCCGCGACCGCGTCGTGGAGCCCGCGCAGCGCCGCCTTCGCCTCGCTGGCGTTGCGGCGGGCGCGGAAGGCGCGCAGCCGCTCGATCTGCTCGCGCTCGGCGCTCTCGTCGACCTTCAGGAAGGCCTGCGCGCCCTGCGCCAGCGGCGAGGGCTCGCTCTCCGGATGGCAGTTCACGCCCACCACCGGGATCTCGCCCTTCTCGATCGCGCGCAGGCGCGCCGTCTGCGACTCGACCAGCCGCCGCTTCATGTAGGCGTTCTCGACCGCCGCCACCGCGCCGCCCATCGCGAGCACGCGCTCGAGCTCCTCGCGGGCGCCCGCGAGCAGGGCGCGCACCTTGCGCTCGATCACGGGCGAGCCGTCGAAGAGGTCCTCGTACTCGAGCAGGTCGGTCTCGAGGGCCAGGATCTGCTGGATGCGCAGCGACCACTGCTGGTCCCAGGGCCGCGGGAGCCCGAGCGCCTCGTTCCAGGCCGGGAGCTGGAGCGCGCGGCAGCGGGCCTTCTTCGAGAGCGTCACGCCGAGGGCCTCGAGCACGATCCGGATGATGTTGTTCTCGGGCTGGCTCTCGGTGAGCCCCAGGCTGTTCACCTGCACCCCGTAGCGGAAGCGGCGCAGGGCCGGGTCCGCGACCCCGTAGCGATCGCGGGTGATCTCGTCCCACAGCTCCGTCATCGCGCGGCCCTTGCAGGTCTCCTCGACGAAGCGGATGCCGGCGTTCAGGAAGAACGAGATGCGCCCGACCACGCGCGGCAGCGCCTCGGCCGGCACGTCGGGGCGCGCGCGCACCGCGTCGAGCACGGCGATCGCGTTCGCCATGGCGAAGGCGATCTCCTGCTCCGGCGTGGCGCCCGCTTCCTGCAGGTGGTAGGAGCAGATGTTGATCGGGTTCCACTTCGGGATCGCGTCGACCGTGTACGCGATCAGGTCGCTGATCAGCCGCATCGAGGGCTCGGGCGGGAACGCGTAGGTCCCGCGCGAGAGGTACTCCTTCACGATGTCGTTCTGGGTGGTGCCCTCGAGCCGCTTCGGGTCCACGCCCTGGCGCTCGGCCGTCGCGACGTAGAGCGCGAGCAGCCAGGCCGCCGTGGCGTTGATCGTCATCGAGGTGTTCATCCGCTCGAGCGGGATCTCGGCGAAGAGCTGCTGCATGTCCTCGACGTGGCCGATCGGGACCCCGACCTTGCCCACCTCGCCGCGCGCGAGCGGGTGGTCCGCGTCGTAGCCGGTCTGGGTGGGCAGGTCGAAGGCGACCGACAGCCCCGTCTGGCCCTTGGCCAGGTTCTTGCGATAGAGCTCGTTGCTGGCACGCGCGGAGGTGTGGCCCGAGTAGGTGCGGAAGACCCAGGGGCGGTCGCGGTGGGAGCTGCGCATGGGGTCGGGGCCTCGCGGTGTAACTGCGCGACCAAGCTACCGAAACACGCCCCGAGGGGCTAGCTTCCGCCGCCGTGGCCAGCGCGCGCTTCGAGGCACTGGGGCCGGAGGCCGCGCTCGAGGCGGTGGAGGCGGCCGGGCTGCGCCCGAGCGGCCACTGCGCGGTCCTGCGCGCTCTCGAGAACCGCGTCTACGACGTGCGGCTCGAGGACGGCGCCCCCGCGAAGCCCTCTGGGTCCTCGAGCGTGGTCGTGAAGTTCTACCGGCCCGGGCGCTGGAGCCGCGCCGCGCTCGAGGACGAGCACCGCTTCCTCCTCGACCTGCGCGAGGCCGAGATCCCCGTCTGTGCGCCCCTGGCCCTCGCGGACGGGACGACGCTCGGCGAGCGCGAGGGCATCTGGTTCGGCGTCTGGCCCCGCACCGGTGGCCGCGAGCCCGACGAGCTCGACGACGGGCAGCTCGCGATCGTGGGCCGCCTGCTCGCTCGCATCCACGCGGTGGGCGCGCTGCGCCGCCCCCAGGATCGCCCCGCCCTCGACGCGGAGACGGCGCTCCTCGACCCGCTCGACGAGCTTCTCGAGCGCGGGCTCCTCCCGCCCCACTGCGAGGATCGCTACGCGCTGGCGGTCGAGGGCCTGGCCGACGTCTACGAGTCACGCCTCGCCGGCGTCCCCTTCCTGCGCATCCACGGCGACTGCCACCGCGGCAACCTGCTGCGCGGCCGGGAGGGCTGGTTCTTCCTCGATTTCGACGACTTCGTGGTCGGCCCGGCCGTGCACGACGTGTGGGTGCTGTCGCCCGGGCGCGACGCCGAGGGCCGCCGCCAGCGCGACGCGCTGCTCGCCGGCTACCGGCAGTTCCGCGACTTCGAGCCGCGCTGGCTCGAGCTCGTCGAGCCCCTGCGCGCGGCGCGCTTCCTCAAGCTCTCGAGCTGGATCGCGCGGCGCTGGGACGAGCCCCAGTTCCGCTCGACGTTCCCGCACTTCGGAACGGCGACCTACTGGGAGGGCGAGACCCGGGAGCTCGAGGAGCAGCTCGAACGGGTCGCGAGCGGCGCCTGATGGCGGGGCTCACCAGACCTCGACGGCGGCGGGCAGCAGCGCCTGCTGGCCATCGGGGTTGGTGAGCTCGAGATCGTAGCTCCCGTCCGGCACCTGCCCGGGAATCACCCAGCACGTCATCTGCTCCCCGGACTGGAGCGCCTCGCCCATCGCGTGGTAGGTGTAGCCCGCGTTGCGCAGGCGCACCGTCGGGATCGCGGCGAAGCCGCTGCCCGTGATCGTGACGAGCTGCGCCGAGCCGCTGATCTGCCACGGGGCGATGCCCGTCAGCAAGGGAGGGGCCAGGAGCTGCTTCACCTGCGGCGCCAGCACCAGCTGGTCGCGCAGGTAGGCGAGCTCGATCGGGCGGAAGGCCGGGAGCCCGTAGCCGATCCCCGCGAGCTTCGCGAAGTTGAAGGTATTGCCCGCCTTCATCAGGAAGTTCTCGCTCGGGGTCGAGCCGTCGGGGTTCAGCGCGTGCGTGTAGGCGGCGCCGTCCCCGCCGCCGAAGAGCCCGCCGCCCGGGGGGCCCGGCGCCACCAGGCCGAGCGCGTGGCCCGCCTCGTGCGCGACGATCGATCCCAACACGTTCGCGAAGGCCTCGATCGCCGCCATCACAACGGCATGTCGGGCAGCCGCTTCGGGCGGAGCGCTCTGCGGGTCGAAGGCGGGATCGAGCACGAAGGCGTCCCAGAGCAGCTCGCCGAGCCGGATGCCGCCGGCCTCGGGCCGCAGCGGGTCGAAGACGTCGTGGAACGAGGACTGGCTCTGGTAGGCCAGAAGCTCGCGCGGGAACACGCCGGTCGGCGGGATCGTCCCGCACTCGACGCTGTTGCGCGCGGCGTTGTTCGGGTCGAGCTGGATGCTGCCGATCGTGGAGCCGCCACCGGGATCCTCGCCTCCCACGCAGATCCGGGTCACGTCGCCCGCCCCTGGCGGCAGGGCGCCGAAGGCCACCGCGATGGCGCCCTCGCCCGAGCCGCCGGCGTCCTGCCCGTAGGCCTCGCGCACCCGCGCGAGGACGGCCTCGGTCACGAGGGCGCGGGCGTCCGCGGCGATCGCCGGCGCCGCCGGCGACGCGAGCCCGAAGCGCTCGAGGTCGACGGCGAAGTCCGGGCCCGGCGTCGCGTCGCGGTCCGCCTCGAAGTCGAGCCAGATCTGTTGGCCCTGGCCGATCGGAGGGGTCCCGCCGGCGAAGTCACGAACTGCGAAGGAGATCGAGCCGGTGCCGGTCCGGCCCTCCACGTCGCGGACCATGACGAACAACGTCCAGGTGCCCGAGGCCAGCGCAAGCGCGGGGGGGATCGTTGCCTGGATGCCGCCCGGCGTCGCCACGAACAGGCCTTCGAGCGGCGGCGACGTGCCGCCGCCCCAGCGGCTGGCCCCGGCCAGGAGGCTCGCCGGCTCGACGGCGTCCTCGCCCGGCGTGATGGTCAGGTTCACCACGAAGCCCGAGGGCGGGACGACGAGGAGAGCGCTCATCTCCTCCGGAATGCCGTTCAGCCCCAGCGTGACGGTCGGCGGCGTCCCCTGCTCGCAGCTCGACCCCGCCGCCGCGAGGGCGAAGATCGGGAGCAGGAGCAGCACGGCTCGCTTCATCGACACTCACCAGGTCCACCCCGTCCGGCGGACCCGGCGGGTCTGCGCGCGGCGAGGACGGCCCCGGATCCAGGGATCGCTAGGGCACGACGCGACGGCGGGCCAGCAGCACGAGCGCGATCCCGGTCAGCGCCACGATCCCGGGCTCAGGGACCGGGATGATGGTTGCAGCCGGGTTCACCGTGAAGTCGCCGATCGTGGTTCCGCCCGGGCAGCCGCCCGCGATCATCAGGCACAGGTTGGAGCCGACCGGCGTCCCGCTGCCCGTGAGGAAGCTGGCGAGGTTCGCGAAGTAGCTCCCGGCCGACCCGAACGCGGCCGTGAACGAGGCGTCTCCGCCGGTCACGGAGAAGTCGCCGTCGAGGTTGCCGACGATCGGGAACCCGTAGCCGCCCGGCGCGTTCGCGATGAAGTCGAGGATGCCGGCGTAGTCACCCTGGAGCAGGAGGCCGGCGCCGCCGGGCCCCATGTCCACGATCGAGAGGTCCGCCGCCATGCCGTTCGAGAACTGCGCCGCCACCTGCCCGCCGAAGAAGGGGGCCACCGGCTGGTAGACCGACTCCGTTCCCGGCTGGATCGTCACGGTGCTCGAGAACACCACGTCCCCCAGCGGCACCGTGTAGACGCCCAGGTTCGTGGTGACGGTCGACACCGAGGCGTCGAACATCATCGTGTTGGTCGTTCCGTCGAAGGTGATCGTCGGGCTGTTCTGGTCGCCCGCGGCGAGCTGGATCGAGAGGATCTGCTCGCCGGGCGCGAAGCTGCCGAAGGAGAAGGCCCAGGAGCTGGCCGGGAAGAGCAGCGCAGCCGCCGCAATGGCGGCGATCGACCGGGTTCTCGTCATCCCTCTCTCACCTCCAGCGGGCCGGCCCGCCTCGAACTCCCCTCGATCCAGCCCCGGGTCCTCTCACCCGCTTCCGCTCACGAGCTCCGGCGGCGCGCCACGAGCAGCGTGAGGCCGCTCGCGAGGAGCAGCACCGTGCCCGGCTCGGGCACGAACTCGCCGGAGGTGACCCGGTACACCTGCCCGTTGCCCTCGGCCGTGAAGTCCGGGAGCGTGCCGCTCGCGATCGCGGAGGCGATGATCGAGCTCAGGTTGCCGCCGGGGCCCCCGAAGTCCGAGAGGCTCGCGATGTTGAGGCCGAAGTAGCTCGAGCCGCTCTCGAACAGGCTCGCGTAGGCCGTGCCCGGGTCGACGGCGAGGAAGGCGCTCGAGTTCGCCGTCTGGAAGGTGGCGGTCCCCGACAGCGTGTTGTAGAGGACGCTGATCGAGAAGCCCGTGGTCGGGTTGCCGTTGAAGAGGCCCGCCTGCCAGTCGCCCTCGAGGACGTTGCCGAAGCCGGGGTCGGTCGGGTCGCTCAGGGTGAGGTCGGGCAGCCCGTTGGCGGTGGTCGCGAAGTTCAGCGTGACGTTCACGAGGTTCGGGGCGACCGGCGTCACCACCGTGCCCGCGTACTGCGCGTCGAGGCTGAAGGTGAGGTCCGGCGAGTAGTTGAACGCGCAGTTCGAGCCGGCGTCCGTCGCGCACGAGCCGTTGGCGGTGTCGAACCAGTTGAGGACGTCGAGGACGCCGGTCAGGGTGGCGACGCCGGTGCCGGAATCGAAGCTCAACTGGCCGCCCGTCCCGAGGCCGCTGGTATTCCACTGGGCTCCGGGCTGCCCGCTCGCCAGGGTGTGCAACCGGGCCGTCGCGGCCGGAACGAGCTGGAGCGCATCCGCCCGGACGGACCAGCCGAGCGCCAGGAGTAGAGCCAGAGCCGAGAGCAGACTGCGTCGCATGCTTTCCCCTTCCCGAAGGAATGCCCGCTGCATGACATGCAAGCCGGATGCCGCTCCGCGGGCTGGCAGCAAGAATCTCAAGATATCGAAATCATTGATGTTTCTGAGTCTGCCCGGAGCCGGCGGCGGCTCTGGTGGGAAGGCGCGTTCCCAAAGGAGTGGAAAGGTCGTTCCGTGCGCCCAGCGACCGGGTGGGCGCTACGTTGCCGCCATGGCCGCCCCCGCCCGCCGCTCCGGCCCCCGTCCCGGCGACCTCGACGCCCTTCCCGGCGACCTCGAGGACGCCATCGGGCGCCTCAAGCGCGAGCGCGACGCCGTGATCCTCGCCCACTACTACCAGGACGACGCGATCCAGGACCTGGCCGACCACGTCGGCGACTCGCTGGCGCTGGCGCGCGTCGCGCAGCAGAGCCGCCAGGCCGTGATCGCCTTCTGCGGCGTCCACTTCATGGCCGAGACGGCGAAGATCCTGAATCCCGACACCCGCGTCGTCGTGCCGGACCTCGAGGCGGGCTGTTCGCTCGCGGACGGCTGCCCGGCCGAGGACTTCGCGGCCTTCCTCGCCGAGCACCGCCGCGAGCACCCGGACCTGGTCGTGATCAGCTACGTGAACACCTCGGCGGCGGTGAAGGCGCTCTCCGACGTGATCTGCACCTCGTCGAACGCGGTCGAGATCGTGCGGCACTTCGCGGACCGGCCGATCGTCTTCGCGCCCGACCGGCACCTGGCGCGCTGGGTGGCGCAGGAGGCCGGCCGGCCCGACCTGATCGCGTGGCCCGGGATCTGCATCGTGCACGAGCAGTTCAACGCGCGCGCGCTGGCGGAGCTGCGCGTCGCGCACCCCGACGCCGAGGTGCTGTCGCACCCCGAGTGCGACGCGGCCGTGCTCGCGCAGTCGGATTTCGTCGGCTCGACCAAGAAGATCATCGAGCGCGCGATCGCCTCCCCCGCGCGCATGCTGATCATCGGCACCGAGGACGGCGTCTTCCACCAGATCCGCAAGCGCGTGCCCGACAAGGAGCTGGTGCAGGTCCCGGGTCTCGACGAGAGCTGCTCGTGCAACCGCTGCCCCTACATGCGGCTCAACACGATGGAGAAGCTCTACCTGTGCCTGCGCGACCTCGCGCCCGAGGTGACGGTGCCGGAGGAGGTGGGCGCGCGGGCGCTGCGGCCGCTCGAGCGCATGCTGGAGCTCTCGAAGGCGTCGTAGCCGGCGCTCCGACGGGCTCAGCCGTCGCCCGGGAGCGGGCCGCCGGGCGCGGGCCGAGCGGCCCCTCGGAGCGGGCGCGCCGGGTCGCGCCCGACCGGTTCAGTCGCGGCTCTCGGCCGTCGATGAGGCGGCCGTGATCCCGGTGCCCGCCGCTCCCTCCGCCCGCTCCCGCCAGGCGCTCCCCGGGGCGCTGGCGCTCTTCCTCGGCGCGCTCGGCCTGCTGGCCGTCCTGTGCCTGCGCTTCCCGGCGCTGCTCACGACGCCCGAGCTGCGGGCGATCTACCCGATGCCGCTGGTGCGGGCGGCGATCGCGGGCGGGCTGGCCGCCGCGCTGGCGCTGGGTGCGCTCGCCCTGCTCGCGGGGGGTGGCCGCCGGCTCGGCGGGGCCGGCCTCGCGCTCGCCGCGCTCGGGCTCGCGCTCGGGGGCGCCGGCGTCGCGGTCCCGGAGCCGGTGCCGCGCTCCCACCACCTCGGGCTCGACTGGTTCGTGCTCGACCTGTTCCTGCTGGCGCTGGTCTTCGTCCCGCTCGAGCGCGTCTTCGCGCGGCGCCGCGAGCAGCCGGTGCTGCGCGCGGGCTGGCGCACGGACCTCGCGCACTTCTTCGTGAGCCACGTCGGCGTGCAGGGGCTCACCTTCCTGACGATGGCGCCGGCCGTCGTGCTCTTCGGCCTGCTGCGCTGGCCGGCGCTCGACGCGCTGCGCTCGGCGGTCGGCGCGGCCCCCTTGCCGCTCCAGCTCGCGGGCGCGCTCGTGGTGGCGGACCTCGGCGGCTACGCGGCGCACCGCACCTTCCACGCCGTCCCGTTCCTGTGGCGCTTCCACGCGATCCACCACTCGAGCGAGGCGATGGACTGGCTGGCGGGCTCGCGGCTGCACCTGGTCGACGTCGTCGGCAGCCGTGCGGCCGTCTTCGCGCCGCTGCTGCTGCTCGGCTTCTCGCCGGCGGCGCTCTCCGCCTATCTGCTCTGGGTGGCGGTGCAGGCGACCGTCATCCACGCCAACGTCGGCTGGCGCTTCGGCTGGCTCGAGCAGGTCCTGGTGTCGCCGCGCTTCCACCACTGGCACCACGCCGCCGAGCCCGAGGCGCGCGACCGCAACTTCGCCGTGCACTGGGCGTGGCTCGACCGGCTGTTCGGCACCGGGTACCTGCCGGGCCAGCGCTGGCCGGCGCGTTACGGGATCGGCGGAGGCGAGCCGGTACCGGATGGCTGGGCGGCGCAGCTGGTGTGGCCCGTGCAGGCGGCGCGGGCGACCCGGGGCGGCGCTCGCTAGAACCCGTACTGCTTCGCGAGCTCCGGGTCCTTCTTCGCGAGCAGCTCGGCGAGCGACATCATCACCTTGCACTGCTTCCAGGTGGCGTCGTCCTGCATCTTGCCGTCGAGCATGAGGACGCCGCGGCCGTCGGGCATCGCCTCGAGCACGCGGCGCGCGAAGGCCACCTCGGCCGGATCCGGCGAGAACACCCGCTTGGCGATCTCGATCTGCGCGGGGTGCAGCGACCAGGCCCCGACGCAGCCCATCAGGAAGGCGGCGCGGAACTGCGCCTCGCAGCCGACCGCGTCGCTGATGTCGCCGAAGGGGCCGTAGAAGGGGAGCAGGCCGTTCGAGGTGCAGGCGTCCACCATGCGCGCGATCGAGTAGTGCCAGAGGTCCTGCTGGGCCGCGGCGCGCGGCGCCTCGGGGTTCTGCGGGTCGGGGTCCGAGACCACCCGGTAGCCGGGGTGCCCGCCGCCGACGCGGGTCGTCTTCATGCGCCGCGACGCCGCCAGGTCGGCCGGGCCGAAGCTCATGCCCTGCATGCGCGGGGAGGCCTGCGCGATCTCCTCGACGTTGGCGACGCCCTGCGCGGTCTCGAGGATCGCGTGCACGAGGAGCGGCCGGCGCAGCCGCGCCTTCGCCTCGAGCTGCGCCAGCAGCCGGTCCACGTAGTGGATGTCCCAGGCCCCTTCGACCTTCGGGACCATCACCACCTCGAGCCGGTCCCCGATCTCGAGGACGAGGCGGAGCAGGTCGTCGAGCACCCAGGGGCTGTCGAGCGAGTTGACACGCGTCCACAGGGCGGTGTCGCCGAGCTCGACGGCCTTGCCGATCTTCACGAGCCCCTCGCGCGCGGCCTCCTTGCGATCGGCCGGGACCGCGTCCTCGAGGTTGCCGAGCAGGATGTCGGTCTTCTTCGCGATCTCCGGCAGCTTCGCCGCCATCTTCTCGTTCGAGGGGTCGAAGAAGTGGATCATGCGCGACGGCTTGACCGGGATCTCGGTGACCGGATCCGGGGCGCCGACGGCCTGGGGCTTCAGGAAGTCGCGGGGGCTGCGCATGGGGCCTCCTTCGGGCTCACTCGTAGAGCTTGAGGATGCGGACGGTTCCGGGGGGGGCGGCGCGCACGCACAGGTCGCAGAGCGTGCACTCGTCGAGGTTCGCCTCGACGATCCGCACGCTGCCGTCGTCGTTCGCGGCGAAGATGTTGACCGGGCACACCTCGACCAGCTTCTTCGTGAGGGCAGGGTCCTTGGCGACGCTCGCGTCGACCTGGACGTCGATGAACAGGCCGGCCATCAGGCGCCCTCCCCGAGGCGCTTCTGGAGCAGCTTCGGGATCTCCTCGATGCGCTCCGCCACCGAGATGCCCGCCTTCTCCATGCGCTCGATCTTGGCCGCCGTGGTGTCCTCCTTGCCCTCGACGATGGTGCCGGCGTGGCCGAAGCGCATGCCCTGCATCTCGTCCATGAAGCGGCCCGCCATGAACGCCACCACCGGGAGCCGGCTGCGGTTGGCGGTGACCCACTCGGCCAGCTCCGCCTCCATGCGGCCGCCCGGCTCCGAGTAGATCGCGATCGCGCGCGTCTCCGGGTCGGCCTCGAAGAGCGGCATCAGCTCGGCGTAGGTGGTGCCGATGATCGCGTCGCCTCCGATCGACACCGCCGTGCTCTGGCCGAGCCCGGCGGCGGTGAGCGTGCTCGCGATCTCGGTGGTCATGCCGCCCGAGCGCGACATGATCCCGATCGGCCCCCGCGTGTAGGCCTGGCGCGTGTTCGCGGCCGGGCCTCCGATCCCGCCCATCTTGCACTCGCCCGGCGTGATCAGGCCCAGGCAGTTCGGGCCGATGATGCGCGCGCCGCGCAGGCCGGCCAGCTCCACCATCTGCGCCACCTCCTGGCGCGGGATGTTCTCGGTGACGATCACGATCAGCTTCACGCCGTTCTCGATCGCCTCGAAGGCGGCGTCGCGCACGAAGCCGGGCGGCACCGAGATCACCGAGCCGTGCACCGGCCCGTGCTTGGCGACCGCGTCGCGGACCGAGTCGTAGACCGGCACGCCGTAGACGTCGCGGCCCGCGCGCCCCGGCGTGACGCCGGCGACCACCTGGGAGCCGTAGTCGAGGCACTCGCGGGTCAGGTTCACCGCCTCGCGGCCGGTGATGCCCTGCACCAGGAAGGTCGTGTCCCTGCCGACCAGGATCGACATGGCTCAGGCCCCCGTCTTCGCGAGCGCGGATCCGGTGGACCTTGCTCGCCTTCGGCGTTCTGTACGGCCGGGGAAGGTGCGCATCACGCCCTCATCTTCGCGACGGCCTTGCCGGCCGCCTCGTACATCGAGACCGAGCGGTCGCAGTAGTCGACGCCGTACTTCCGCAGGATCTTGAAGCCCTCGCCCTCCCACGCGCCCGGGATGCGGAAGATCGCGATCACCTCCGAGGGCTTCTTGCCGGCCTCGATGCAGCCCTTGATCACCCCGCGCGCCACGATGTCCACGCGGGTGTTGGAGACCACGTTCATCATCACCGCGATCTTGCGCACGCCCGGCTTCGAGAGGATCAGCTTGGTGAGCTCCTTGGCCTTGTTCACCGACGGGTTGCCGCCGATCTCGCAGTAGTTGGCCGGGCGGCCCCCGTGCTTGCGGACCGCGTCGAAGAGGGTCAGCGAGCCGCCGCCGGCGCCGATCACGAGCCCGAGGTCGCCGTCGAAGCCGACCACGTTGCCGGCCACGCCGCGGTGGTCCTGCGCGTTGATCTCGGCGCCGCGGATCTCGAAGGGCGTCGCCTCGCGCGCCTGGCGCGTCTCCTCGGGCGCGATGGCGAGCTCCGCGAGGAGCGGCTTGTGCTTGCCGCGCGCCTCGGCCTCCATGTCGATGTGCCCGTCGAGGACGACGAAGCGCCCGTCCTCGAGCCGCGCCAGCGGGTTGATCTCGGCGAGCGTGAGGTCGTAGGCCAGGAAGACGCGCATCAGCTCGAAGACGATCGGGGTGAGGCGGTTGAGCGCGTCGCCCGTGACGCCGGTGGCGCCGATCGCCTCCTTCGCGATGCGCGGCGTGATCGGGAAGAGCGAGGAGAAGTGCGTCTTCGAGACGTGCTCGGGGTGCTTCTCGGCCACCTCCTCGACGTCGATCCCGCCCATGTCGCTGAAGACCAGCACCGGGCACTTGCGGCGGCCGTCCCAGGTGATCGCGGCGAAGTACTCCTGCGCGATCCCCTTCTTCTCCTCGACCAGCACGGCGCGGCAGCGCTGGCCGTTCACCACGATCGGCACGATCGCCTCGTAGTGGGCGGCCGCCTGGTCGGGCGTCTCGGCGAAGCGGACGGCGCCGGCCTTCATGCGCCCGCCCGAGAGCACCTGGCTCTTCAGCACCACCGGGCCGCCGATCTCGGAGGCGATCCGGCGCGCGTCGGCGGCCTCGCGGGCGAGCCCGCTCTTCGGGAGCGGCATCCCGTGGCGCCGGAACAGCGCCTTCGACTCGTACTCGTAGAAGCGCATCGAGGGGGGATCCTTCCAGCGATCTAAGGCCGCGCACGGTATCCGCTTTCCCGACGCGCAGCAAGGCGCGCGGGGGTCCCGTCGGCTAGCATGCGCGCTCCCGTTTCCCGCCCTCCGGAGGCCCCCCGATGCCGCGTGCCTACTCGATCAGCGCCCCCTCGATCGCCGCCGAGCGCGAGCGCGTCGGCGGCCGGCTCGAGGACTTCGACATCGCGCGCGTCGTGAAGCTCGAAGAGACCGCGCTGCGCCCGATGGGGCCCGGCGACGTGCACCTGCGCATCCTCGCCGTCTCGGGCGAGCACAACATCAACCACGCCGCGCTCGCCGACACGGTGAACATCACCGAGCTGCGCGGCGGCAAGATCTACCCGGGCAACTCGGCGGTGGGCGAGGTGGTGGCGGTCGGCGCGAACGTCACGAAGTTCGCCCCGGGCGACATCGTCGTCACGCACTGCAACGGCGAGCCCGACGTCTACGGCTACCCGCTGCGGATCTGGGCCTACGACCAGCCCGAGTCGATCGGCTGGTACGGCGAGGAGGCGGTGGTCGGCGAGTGGCAGCTCGTGCCGGCGCCGCTCGACTGCGGGCTGAACCTGTGGGAGATCGCCGCGCTCCCGCTGCGCGCGCCGACCGCCTACCACATGTGGCGGCGCGCGCTCGGGATCTACCGGCTCAAGGTGTCGCGCGAGCGGAAGGCCGTGCTGAACGTGCTCTCCTTCGGCGGCGGCGTCGGCGAGTGCTTCCTGATGCTCGCCCGGAGCGAGGGCCACAACGCCTTCTTCTGCTCGGGCACGCCCGAGCGGCGCGACGCGCTCCAGAAGCTCGGCATCGTCGGCATCGACCAGAAGCAGTTCCACCGCTTCGCCGGCAAGGGCGACGTCCGGGCCTTCACCGAGGCGTGCAAGAAGCTCACCGGTGGCGAGCAGATGCACATCGTCGCCGACATGCTGCGCGGCCCCGTCTTCGCGGCCGGCCTCGCGGTGGCGGCCCGCGAGGGCGTCAACGTCTCGGCCGGCTGGCAGCTCTCGCAGGTCGTCGAGTACAACTCGACCCTGATGAGCGTGAAGCAGGTCACGATCGACCACACCCACTACGAGACCGTGGACGGCTGCTGGGCCGCGACCGAGCTCTACGGCCGCGTCTTCAAGCCCACCGTGCACAAGGAGATCTACGCCTTCGAGGACCTGCCGCGCGCCTTCCACGAGATGCACCAGAACGTGCAGACCGGCATCCCGATCGTGCGCGTCGCCACGCAGATGCCGGAGGCGGTGAAGCGGCTGGTGTAGGGCGACGCGGATGGCCCGGGCCGGCTGGCGGGCCGGCCGCACTTCGCCGACACTGCCGCGCGGGTGGGAGGCCTCGCAGTGACACGCCGCAAGGGGGCAGCGTCGGGTCGGGCGCTCGCGATCGCGTTCGCGCTCTGGGCCCTGGGCTCGCTCCCCGGCTGCGGAGGCGGTGGCCCGCGCGAGCCCGAGCCGCCGCCCGGCCCTCCGCTCGTCGCGGTCGCGGACCTCGACGACACGATCCTCGAGGACATCCGCTACGCCGGCGCCGACAACTTCGTGGGCGCACCGATCCCCGGCTACGAGGCGCCCCGCTGCCTGCTCGTCGAGCCGGCCGCGCGGGCGCTCGTGGCGGTGCAGGCCGACCTGCGCGCGGTCGGGATGGGGCTCCAGGTCTTCGACTGCTACCGCCCGAAGCGCGCCGTCGACCGCTTCGTGCGCTGGGCGGCCGAGCCCGGCGAGCACACCAAGGAGGCCTACTACCCGCGCGTCCCGAAGGGCGAGCTGGTGACCCGGGGCTACATCGCGGCGACGTCCGCGCACAGCCGCGGGGCCACCGTGGATCTGACGCTCGTCGCGCTCGATTCCTGGGGTGGGGCGACCCCGCTCGACATGGGCACCCCCTTCGACTTCTTCGACGAGCGCTCCCACGCCGACTCGACGGGCGTCCCGGCCGAGGCACGCGAGAACCGGCGTCGCCTGCGTGACGCCATGCAGCGGCGCGGCTTCCGGCCCCTCGCCCAGGAGTGGTGGCACTTCAGCTACCAGCCCGAGCCCTACCCGGACCGGGCCTTCGACGTGCCGATCCGCTGAGCCGCACGGCGGTTTTTCCCGCTCCGGGATCGCGATCGGTGATACGCTGCGCGCGCTCGCCGTCCGGCGGGACGGCTCTCAGGGGGAGGACTCGAGCCATGGTCCAGCCGTACTTCTGGAGGGGGATCGCCGTCGCTGCCGTGGTGCTGGCGCTGGGCGCCGGCACGGCCCATGCGCAGGCACGGCCGGCCGGCGAGCCGGTGCGCTGGGACCAGGCGCGCGTCACCAAGCTCGCGCAGGACCTCACGGCCGCCGTGAAGCAGGCCCGGGAGGCGGTGCGCAAGAGCCCGATGTCGCACAACATCGCCCAGCGCACGACCTACTACGAGCTGCTCGAGACGATGCGCCTGGTCGCGAACACCGCCCAGCACCTCGAGGAGATGCTCGAGGCCGGCGAGGACGCCGAGCGGACGCGGCCCGTCTTCGAGCGCGTGAGCTCGCTGCGCTTCGAGGCCGAGGAGATCGGCCGCCGCGCGCTCATCGAGGCGCCGGTGATCGACGCCCTGGTCAAGGCGGGGGCGATCCACAACCAGATGACGCCGTACTACTACGGCAAGACCTGAGGCGGGTCCTCGACCCGGATCTCGAGCTCGCGCGAGGAGCGCACCCGCCGCGTGCGCTCCATCTCGGCGCGCAGCTCGACCTCACGCGTGCGGCGGCGCAGCTCCTCGAGGAGCGCGGGGGTGGCGGCCGCGTCGGCAGGCCCTGCCGTGCGCTGCACGTCGCGCTCGGCGCTGGCGCGGGCGCCGTCGCTGGCCTCGGCCTCGACCTGCAGCCGGTTCGGGCCGGGCGCGAGCTCGACGAAGCCGTCGAAGCGGCCGTCCGGGAAGCGGCGCAGGGCGCGGGCCGGACGGCCCGTGGTCGCGTTCACGACGTGCAGCGAGGCGAGCCCGACGAGGTCGGTCTCGGGCAGGCGGGCGATCGCGTCGCCGGCACGCGCGAGGCGCTCGAAGCGGCCGCCGGTGCGCGCCGCCAGCTCCGCGAAGGTGTCGAGGCCGGCCTGGTCCTCCGGGAGGCCTCCCGCGCCGGATCCGTCGCCGAGCGCGAAGGAGTAGATGCGGATGCCGGCGGCGGCCGCGGCGCCCGCCGACCAGAGCGCGTGCTGGCGGGGCATGTCGCGGCCGGCCGGCATCGTGGGCTCGCCGTCGGAGAGGAACAGGATCGCGCGCCGCCGCCCCGCCCGGGCGCCGTCCTCACCGCGCGCGAGCGCGTCGGGGTCGTCGCCGAGCGCCTGCTGGGCGACGGCGATCGCGTCGCCGAAGTTGGTGCCCCGGCCCCAGCGCGTGAGCTCGCGGGGCAGGGCCGCGAGCGCGGCGTCGAGCGCCGCGCGCGAGCTGCCGAGCGGGGCGAGCACGCTCGCGGCATCGGAGAACGCGACCAGCGCGGCGCGATCGCGCGTGAGGTCGAGGCGGTCGAGCAGGGCGCGGGCGGCGGTGATCTCGGCCATCAGGACGCTGTCGTCGAGGTCGGTCTCGCGGGCGCGCCGGGCGAGCACCGGATCGCGGCCGTAGGCCTCCGCCCACCACGGCTCCGAGCGGTCGCCGGGCCCGTCGCCGTCCACGTCCCAGCCCGAGGGCAGCAGCACCGAGTCGGAGACGTCGAGGGCGATCACGAGGTCGTGGGCGGCGGCCCCGCCCGGGGCGGCCTGGCCGCGCACCTCGACGAGCGGGAGCGAGGTGCGTGCGCCCGGCCCCGGCGCCTCGATCACGAGCCAGCCGTCGGCGCCGCGGGCGGGCGGGGCGAGGAGCAGGAGGAAGAGGAGCGCGAGCCGGCACCGGGAACGCTTCGCCATGCGCGGAGTCTACCCGCACCGCGTTGCTTGAAAGGCGCCCGCCGGTCCGTCATCGTCCGCGCCGACCAGCGGGAGGCGCCGTGTTCGAGGATCCCGGGGATCCGGCCGTGTTCGAGGAGCTGGCGATGGTCGCGGCGAGCGGCTCGTGCGTGCGCTGCGGGCGCGCACTCGGGCTCGCCTCCGCGAAGGTCGACGGGCGCTGGTACGGCAACGCGATCTGCGCCACCGGCGCGCCCTGTCCGCTCGACCGCGAGGCGCCCAGGGTCCCCGAGCCCCGGCTCTACAGCCGCCCGCGCCGCTACCTGCGCAAGCGGCGCCCGAAGGAGCTGAGGACGGGCGCGTAGCTCGCTTCGCTCGCGTCCTTACGACATTTGCTCGCCTTCGGCTCGCTGCGCGCTCGCTTCGCTCGCGTCCTCATGCACTTCGCTCGCCTTCGGCTCGCTGCGCGCTCGCTTCGCTCGCTTGCCCGCGCCAGGCGCGGCCGAGGTCGTAGCCGCGGCGGAGGGCCGGGCGTTGCTTCAGGGCGTCGTACCAGCGCCGCACGTGCGGGAAGCGTGCGAGCTCGATGCCCTGCTGCTTCCAGGTCACGATCCAGGGCCAGATCGCCATGTCGGCGATCGAGTAGGCGCCGGCCACGTGCTCGTGGCCGGCGAGCCGCCGGTCGAGCACGCCGTAGAGGCGCTCGGCCTCGCGGCGGTAGCGCTCGATCGCGTAGGGGATCCGGTCGGCGGCGTAGAGCCGGAAGTGGCCGTGCTGGCCGAGCATCGGGCCGAGGCCGCCCACCTGCCAGAGCAGCCACTCGCTCACCGCGACGCGCCCGCGCGGGTCGGCCGGCAGGAAGCGCCCGCTCTTCTCGCCGAGGTAGAGCAGGATCGCGCCCGACTCGAAGACCGGGAGCGGCGCGCCGCCACCGGGCGGCGCGTGGTCGACGATCGCCGGGATGCGGCCGTTCGGGCTGATCGCCAGGAAGTCGGGGCGGAACTGCTCGCCGCGCCCGATGTCCACGGGCACGACCCGGTAGGGAAGCCCCATCTCCTCGAGGGCGATCGAGATCTTCCAGCCGTTCGGGGTCGGCCAGTAGTGGAGGTCGATCACGCGTAGTGGCTGCGGCGCTTCACGACCAGCGCGCGCTCGAGCTCGAAGATCTGCACCTTCTTCCAGCCCGGCGGGGCTTCGGCGCTCTCCTCCTCGCCGTCCTTGCTCCGCACGAACTTGTGGCCGAGGAGCCGCGTCTCGAGGATGCCGAGGTCCTCGCGCGTCGGGTGGTCGCGCCTGGCGAGGATCTCGGTGGCCGCGAAGACGGTGTCGCCCGCGAAGAGCGGCGCGGTGTGGCGGCCGGTCGCGTAGACGAGGTCGCCGAGCGCGTTGTCGCCGACGTTCGGGCACGAGAGCCCGAGGCAGAGCACGAAGGGGATCCCGCCGAAGATGATCAGCTCGCCGCCCACGTACTGCTTCGGGTCGAGGTCGATCATGAACTGGTTGCAGTGCACCTGGCTGGTGTTGTCGAGCACCGCCGTCAGGTGGATGTGCTCGCTGGTCATGGTGCGGCCGCGCGAGTGCTCGATGCGGGTGCCGGGCGTGAAGTCCTCGAAGTAGGTGTCGGCGTTGGAGAGATGGGCCAGCGCCTTGTAGTCGCGCGCCGGGTCGAAGGACGGCAGCCACAGCTCGACCGCCACCGCGTCGGGCTCGGCGCTGCCCGTGTGCAGCTCGGCCGCCTCGTCGCGCTTCCAGACCTGCACCTTGCGCTGCCAGGCCAGCACGACGGCCTCGTCGCGCGCGCCCAGGTTCTTGCGCGCCACCGACTGCACGTGCACGACCCCGAGCCGCGGGTTCGACTTCGAGGCGGAGACGCCGAGCACCTTGGTCTCGACCTCGATCGTGTCGCCCACGTAGACGGGCGCGCCGAAGCGCATGTCGATGTACTCGAGGTTGGCGCGGGCGTTCTCCGAAACGTCCTCGACGGTCTGGCTGAAGGCCAGCAGCATCACGAGCCCGGGCGGGCAGACGAGGCCCTCGAAGCCGTAGGTCCGCGCATAGCGCGCGTTCTTGGCCAGCGGGTTCGTGGTCATCGTGAACTCGGTGAAGGTGCTGAAGAGGCCCTCGGTCAGGGTCTTGCCGCCCTTGTGCCGGAAGGTCTGCCCCGGCACGAAGTCCTCGAGGAAGTTGCCGATCGGCTTGCGGATCACGCGGGGCTCGGACACGGGGGCTCCTCCGGAGGCGAGCAGTCTACCCGTGCTCCCCCCGGGTTCAACCTCGTCGCCTCGGAGGCGCATGGGCTTCCCGCTAGCTTTGGGAGCATGGAGCTGTCGGCGAACGCACGGCGCGTGCTCGAAGCGCGCTACCTCGCGCGGCGCGAGGACGGCCGCGTCTGCGAGGACTGGGAAGGGCTCGTGACGCGCGTGGCGCGCGCGGTGGCGTCGGTCGAGAAGGAGTGGGGCGGCGACGTGGCACGGCGCGAGGAGGAGTTCTCCGCGGCGATCACGCGCGGCGAGTTCCTGCCCAACTCACCGACCCTGATGAACGCCGGCACCCCGCTCGGGCAGCTCGCCGCCTGCTTCGTCCTGCCCGTCGAGGACCGCCTCGAGAGCGTCTTCGACGCGCTCAAGCAGATGGCGATGATCCACCAGTCCGGTGGCGGCACCGGCTTCTCGTTCTCCTCGCTGCGCCCGGCCGGCGACGTGGTGCAGGGCACCGCGGGCGTCGCCTCGGGGCCGGTCGCGTTCATGGGCGTCTTCGACGCGGCCACGGCCGTCGTCAAGCAGGGCGGGCGGCGGCGCGGCGCGAACATGGGCGTCCTGCGCGTCGACCACCCCGACGTGGTCGACTTCATCCGCGCCAAGGCGGAGCGTGGCCAGCTCAGCAACTTCAACGTGTCGCTCTCGACGCCCGATTCGTTCTGGCACGCGGTCGAGGCAGGCAGCGACTTCGCGCTCGTGAACCCGCGCAACGGCCGCCCCGTGCGCAGCCTCGACGCGCGCTGGCTGCTCGACGAGATCGCGCGCTTCGCCTGGGCCACCGGCGACCCGGGCCTGCTCTTCATCGACGCGGTCAACCGGGCGAACCCGACGCCGCAGCTCGGCCCGCTCGAGGCCACCAATCCCTGCGGCGAGCTGCCGCTGCTCCCGAACGAGGCCTGCAACCTGGGCTCGCTGCGCCTCGACGCCTTCGTGCGCGACGGCCGCCTCGACTGGGAGTGCCTCGAGCGCGCCGTCGACCTGGGCGTGCGTTTCCTCGACGACGTGATCGAGGCCAGCCGCTACCCGTTCCCGGCGATCACGGCGATCGTGCGCGGCAACCGCAAGATCGGGCTCGGCGTGATGGGCTTCGCGGACCTGCTCGTGGACCTCGGCATCCCCTACGACGCGCCCGAGGCCACGGCGCTCGCCGAGCGGCTGATGGCGCGCATCCGTGCGCGCGCCGAGACCGCCTCGGCGCGGCTGGCCGAGGAGCGCGGCGCCTTCCCGAACTGGGAGGGCTCGCGCCAGGCCGCGCGCGGCCTGCGCCTGCGCAATGCCACCGTCACCTCGATCGCGCCGACCGGGACGATCTCGATCCTGGCCGGCTGCGCGGGCGGCATCGAGCCCTTCTTCGCGCTCGCCTTCGTGCGCCACGTGCTCGACGGCGCGCGGCTGCCGGAGACGAACCCGCGCTTCGAGGCCGCGCTGCGCCGGGCCGGGGCGTGGAGCGAGGAGCTCGTGGCGCGCGTGCGGGCGGAGGGCTCCGCCCGCCACCTGCCGGGCGTCCCCGAGCCCGTCGCGCGCCTCTTCCCGAGCGCCTACGACGTCGCCCCCGAGCGGCACCTCGACGTCCAGCAGGCCTTCCAGAAGCACGTCGACAACGCGGTCTCGAAGACGGTGAACCTGCCGGCGCGGGCGACGCCCGAGGACGTGCGCGCGATCTACCTCTCGGCCTGGCGGCGCGGCCTCAAGGGCGTGACGGTGTTCCGCGAGGGCTCGAAGGGGGCCGAGGCCGTCCTGGTGCGGGGTGCGCGCGGGGAGCTCGAGGTCCCGGAGCACTTCGCCGGGGACTGCAGCGACGCGCTCTGCGCCTGAGGAGGGGGGTTCCGGTCCTCGGTGCGGGTCGTCTATGCTGCGCCGCGCCCCCGCCCCGGAGTGATGGATGAAGGTCGTTGCGCCCCGAGAGACCGCGCCCGGCGAACGCCGGGTGGCGATCGTGCCCGAAGTGGCCAAGCAGCTCGCGAAGGCGGGGCTCGAGCTGGCCGTCGAGGCGGGGGCCGGGCTCGGTGCGGGGGCGCCGGACGAGGCCTACGAGCGCGCCGGCGTGCGCGTGGTGGCCGACCGCGCGGCCCTGCTCGGCGCGGCCGACCTGGTGCTGCAGGTGCAGCCGCCCGACGACACCGAGCTCGCGCTCCTGCGCCCCGGGAGCGTGCTCGTGTCGTTCCTGCGCCCGCTCGACGAGCCCGCCCGCGCGGCGCGCCTCGCGGAGCGCGGCATCACCAGCTTCGCGATGGAGCTCGTGCCGCGCATCACGCGCGCGCAGGCGATCGACGCGCTCTCCTCGCAGGCCTCGCTGGCGGGCTACCGGGCGGTTCTGCTCGCGGCGCTCGCGCTCGGCAAGGTGCTGCCCATGATGACCACCGCCGCCGGCACGATCGCCGCGGCGCGACTGCTCGTGATCGGCGCCGGTGTCGCGGGACTCCAGGCGATCGCCACCGCCCGCAGGCTCGGCGCGGTGACGGAGGCCTACGACACGCGGCCGGCCGTGAAGGAGCAGGTCGAGAGCCTGGGCGCGCGCTTCCTCGCGCTGCCGCTCGACACGAGCGGCGCCGAGGGCGCCGGCGGCTACGCGAAGGCGCAGAGCGACGAGTTCCTGGCCAAGCAGCGCGCGCTCCTCTCCGAGCGCGTGCGCGCGGCCGACGCGGTGATCACGACCGCCCAGGTGCCCGGCGCGCGCGCGCCGCTGCTGATCGAGGCCGAGGTGGTGGCCGGCATGAAGCCGGGCGCCGTGATCGTCGATCTCGCGGCGGCAGGCGGCGGCAACTGCGCCCTCACGCGGGCGGACGAGACCGTCGTCGCCCACGGCGTCACGATCCTGGGCCCGACCAACCTGCCCTCCGACGCGGCGGTCGACGCCAGCCGCGTCTACGCGCGCAACCTCGCGAACCTGGTGGCGCTGCTCGTGAAGGACGGCGCGCTCACGCTCGACCTCGAGGACGAGGTGGTGCGCGGCTCGCTGCTCACCCACGAGGGGCGGGTCGTCGCGGAGGCGGTGCGGGCGCGGCTCGGGAGCTGAGCGCGGTGCGGCCCGCGCGCCGCGCGCTCGCCTTGCTGGCCGCGTTGCTCCCGCTCGCGGCGGGGGCCGGCGAGACGCGGGTGCCGCTCCAGGTGCTGGCGCCGGCGCCGATCGGGGGCGCCCTGCGCGCGATCGACGCCTTCGACTGGTGTGGCAACGAGCCGCGCGCGGAGCTCTACCTCGCGGACCCGGCGACGGTCGTGGCGCTGGCGCTGCGCGGCGAGCGGGCCGACGTCGTCGTCGCGGCGGGTCCGGAGGCCCTGGCCCCGCTCGTCGCCGCGGGGCTCGCGCTCGCGCCGCAGCGCTTCTCGTCCCAGGACGGTGTCGACTACTGGATCGCGCCGCTGCGGGCGGCGCGCACGCCAGGGGCGGCGCAGGAGTTCGTCGATGCCGTGCTCTCGGCGCGCGGGCAGGCGGTGCTGCGCCGGAGCGGCTTCGGGCCGCGCCGGGCGGAGTGAAGCCGGCGCCCCGGCTCAGCCCCCGCTGCGGGCACGCTCGCGCGCGCTGAAGGCCTCGACCAGCGCCGGCGGGCCGGCCGCCATGCCGGTCTCGATCAGGGTCTTCGCCTGGTTGTAGACGCGCCGGGCGCCGTCGAAGCCGGCATAGACCCCGCCGGCCTCGCGCACCAGCACGTCGCCGGCGCAGACGTCCCACTCGTTCTTCGGCGCCACCGAGACGTTGAGGTCGCCGTCGCCGCAGGCGATGCAGGCGAGCTTCCAGGCGATCGAGCCGACCGGGCGCAGCTCGCGGAACCAGCCCTCGTAGGGGGCGAACTGGTCGCGCGAGATCTCGGTGCGGCTCGCGATCACGACGGCGTCGGAGAGGCGCGTGACCTTCGACACCGAGACGGGCCGGCCGTCGCGGAAGCAGCCCTCGCCGCGGCTCGCCCACACCGCGACGCCGGCGGCGGGGTTCAGGATCACGCCGACGACCGGCTCACCCGCCTCGACCAGCGCGATCGAGACCCCGAACTCGGGGATCTTCTTCGTGAACTCCTTGGTGCCGTCCATCGGGTCCACGATCCAGACCCGCTCGTGGCGCAGGCGGGCGGGGTCGTCGACGGTCTCCTCGGAGAGCAGGGCGTCACCGGGGAAGGCGGCGCGCAGGCGGGCGGCGATCGCGCGGTCGGACTCGAGGTCGGCGATCGTGAGCGGGTTGTCGTGGGACTTCTCCCAGTGCCCGGTGCCGACGTTGTACCAGTGCTCCAGGATCGCGCCGGCCTCGCGGGCGGCTTCGAGGGCGACCTGGAGCTCGCGCGGGTACGGCATGGCGGCGCAGTATAGGCGCGCGCGGCGGGGCCGCCGCGGGTATGCTCGGCCCGTGCGGACGGAGGAGACGGAGCTCGGCTACCTCGCCTGCCCCGGCCCGGAGCCGGCGCCCGGCGTCGTGATGATCCACGACGTCTGGGGCCTCGCCGAGCACACGCGGCACCTCGCGCGCAAGCTCGCAGCGGGCGGTTTCGCGGTGCTGGCGGTGGACCTCTATCGCAAGCTCCCGTCGCGCGAGGTGGGCGCCGACCCGGGGCGCTGGATCCGCGGGCTTCCGGATCCCGAGCTGCTCGCGGTGGTGCAGGAGGCGATCGACGCGCTGGCGGGCGGAGCCGCGCGTGGCCGCGAGGTCGGGATCACGGGCTTCTGCATGGGCGGGCAGTACACGATCCTCGCGGCAGCCGCGTGCACGGGGCTCGCCGCGGCCGTGCCCTGCTACGGGATGCTCTCGCACGAGCACGGGCTCCTCGCGCCGGCGCCCGGCGAGCCTCCGCTCGACCCCGCCCGCAAGCCGCGCTCGCCGCTCGAGGCCGCCGCGCAGGTGCGCTGCCCGACGCTCGCGCTCTTCGGCGCCGACGACAGCTTCATCCCCGTCGAGGACGTGCTCGCCCTCCAGCGCGAGCTCGCGAAGGCCGGCCCCGACCACGTCGTCTCGCTCTACGCCGGCGCCGGCCACGCCTTCCTGAACGACACCCGCCCCGACCTCTACCGCCCCGCGATCGCCCGCGAAGCCTGGTCCCGCCTCGCCACCTGGCTCGGGCGACTCGGGGACAGACCCGGCGATCCGGCGATTCGCTAGCCGCCCCTCGCTCGGGCGGCCTGCGAATCGCCGGATCGCCGGGTCTGTCCCCGCTCAGAGGACGCGGGCGAGGATGAGAGCGAGGAGGCGGTCGCGGGTGGGCTGGTGGCGGGTGGCGTGGGCTTCGACGGCGATCGGGTGGGCGAGGGCGTCGACCCAGACGGCGCGGAAGCGGCGCGGCTCGTCGCTCTCGACGAGCTCGGCGAGCTCGTCGACCCAGGCGCCCCGGTCGTCGGGCGCGACGAAGCGCTCCGCGGCGGCGCCGAGCAGCTGCTCGCGCGGCGTGCGCAGCAGCGCGGCCGCAGCCGGGTTGGCGTCCACCACGAGGCCGTCGGCCAGGTCGACGGCCAGGAAGGCGTCGGCGATGCGGTCGATGGCGCCCACCACCGCGCGCCGCGCCGGCCGCGGGGCGCGCCGTGCCTGGCGCGCGACCCGCGCTCCGGTGAGCGCCGCCGCGAAGCGCGCCGTGAGGGGCGTGAGCAGCACGCGCAGCTCCGCCCCGTGCGCGCCCGCCACCTCCACGGCCGCGTCGCACCAGTCCTCGACCGCGCGCAGGGCCTGCTCCGGGTCCACGCGCACGCCGTCGAGCGCCGGCTCCGCGTCGCTCGCGCCGCGCCGCAGCGACGCCGCCGCCCACGAGCGGAAGCGCCGCAGAGCTTCGCTCTCGGGGCTTCCCGCTGCCGGCGGCTCGTCGCCGCGGTCCTGTGCGCCCAGCGCCAGCGCCCGGTCCACCGCCGCGCGCCGCGACACCAGCCACCCCGCCCACTCGAGGTCGCGCTGCACGCCCGCGATGCTACCCGCCCGCGGCGGCGCGCGCCGTGGCGAGCCGGTAGGTTGTCGCCCTCCGGAGACCCCGATGCCTCCCCCCGACCGACTCGCCCCCGATCTCTTCGCCCCGACACCCGAGCACGCCCTGCTCGCCGACACGCTGCGTACCTTCGTCGAGCGTGAGGTCGAGCCGCAGGCCGCTGCGCACGACCGCGACGAGCAGTTCCATCACGCCCTCTTCCGGCGCGCCGGCGCGCTCGGCCTGCTCGGCGTGACCCTGCCCGAGGAGCAGGGCGGCGCCGGCCTCGACGCCGTCGCCGCGGTGCAGGTCTGCGAGGCGCTCTCCACCGCGGACCCCGGCTTCGCGCTGGCGGTGCTCGCCCACTCGATCCTCTTCGCCCAGAACGTCTCGGTGAACGGCAACGACCTGCAGAAGAAGCACGTCCTTCCGCGTGCCGCCAGCGGCGAGTGGATCGGCGGCCTGTGCATGACCGAGCCCGAAGTCGGCACCGACGTGCTGGCGCTGCGCACCCGCGCGCGCCGCGAGGGCGACGTCTACCGCCTGACGGGCCGCAAGACCTTCATCACCAACGGCGGCATCGACGAGCACACCCTCGGCGACTGCTTCGTCGTGTACGCCGCCACGGCCCCCGGACAGATCAGCTCGTTCCTCGTCGAGAAGGGCATGCCCGGCTTCTCGCTCGGCCAGAAGTGGAAGGACAAGCTCGGCATGCGGGCCAGCTTCACCGCCGAGCTGGTCTTCGACGAGGTGCCGGTGCCGGTCGCGAACCGCATGGGCGCCGAGGGCGAGGGCACGCTCCACATGATGCGCAACCTCGAGATCGAGCGGATCGCGCTGGCGGCGATGTCGCTCGGCATCGCCCAGCGCTGCCTGCGCGTGATGGTCGACTACGCGGGCCAGCGCAAGGCCTTCGGCCAGGCGATCCGCGAGTTCGGGCAGATCCAGCGCCACCTCGCCGAGGGCTACGCCGAGTGGCGCGCCGCCCGCACCTTCGTCTACGACGTGGCGCGCCGCATGGACCTGGCGGCCAAGGGCCAGCGCCTCGACGCCGACGCCACCAAGCTCTTTGCCTCGCAGATGGCCAAGCGCGTCGCCGACTCCGCGATCCAGGTGCTCGGCGGCTACGGCTACATGGGCGAGTACGTGGTCTCGCGCCTGTGGCGCGACGCCAAGCTGATCGAGATCGGCGGCGGGACGATCGAGGCACACCACAAGAACATGACCCGGGAGCTGGCGCGCAACCCGCAGGCGCTGCGCTGAGGCCGCCCGTGACGCCCGACGAGATGCGCGAGCGCCTCGCCTCCTTCGTCGCCGGCGAGGAGCGGCTGCCCGCGAGCGCCGTCCGCGCCGAGGGCCTGCGCCGGCTCGCGGGCGGCGCCTCGCGCGAGATCTGGTCGGTGGACCTCGCGATCGAGCGCGCGCCGGGCCGGGTCGAGACGCTGGCCCTGATCCTGCGCAAGGACCCGCCCGGCCGCGTCGGCGACGGCGGCGACCGGGGCACCGAGTTCCGCGTGCTGCGCGCCGCGGCCCGCGGCGGCGTCGCGGTGCCGCGCGTGTACTGGGCCTGCGACGACGCCTCCGTCCTGGGCTCGCCCTTCTTCCTGATGGAGCGCGTCGAGGGCGAGACGCTGCCGCGCCGGCTCCTGCGCGAGGAGCGCTACGCGGCAGCGCGCCAGGCGCTCCCCGGCGAGCTCGGGACCCAGCTCGCGCGCATCCACGCGCTCGACCTCGAGCAGCCCGACCTCGCCGGCCTCGCGCGCCCGCCGGCCGGCCGCTCGCCGGCGCGCGTCGAGGTGGAGCGCGTCGCCCTCGGCCTGCGCGAGCTCGTGGTCGAGCCGCACCCGGTGCTCGACCTCGCCGAGCGCTGGCTCCTCGAGCGCGCGCCCGACCCGCCGAGCGCCGGTGCGCCCGGCTCGCCACCCCGCGTGACGCTCGTGCACGGCGACTACCGGGTCGGCAACGTCGTCGTCGGCGAAGCCGGCCTGCGCGCGATCCTCGACTGGGAGCTCGTGCACGTGGGCGACCCGCTCGAGGACCTGGGCTGGCTGTGCACGCGCGCCTGGCGCTTCGGCGCGCCGCTGCCGGCCGGCGGCGTCGGCACGCGCGAGCAGGTGGTGGCGGCCTACGAGCGCGCGAGCGGGACCCGGGTCGACTTCGAGGCGCTGCGCTTCTGGGAGGCCTTCGGCAGCTTCAAGCTCGCGCTGGTCTTCGTGATGCAGTCGCGCGTGTACCTGGACGGGCGCGTGCGCTCGGTCGAGCTGGCGTCCCTCGGGCGGCGCACGGTCGAGGCCGAGGACGAGCTGCTGCGCTTCCTGCGAGGTGCGGCGTGAACGACCGCCCGAGCGCCAGCGAGCTCCTCGCCGCCGTCGAGCGCTTCCTCGAGGAGACGGCGGTGCCCGGCCTCGACGGCCCGGCGCGCTTCCACGCCCGGGTGGCGGCGAACGTCGTGCGTATCGTCGCCCGCGAGCTCGCGACCGAGGACCTCCACCTGGCGCGCGAGTGGGACGGCCTCGCGGCGCTGCTCGGCGACGACGCCGAGCCGCCCGCCGCCCGCGCCGGGCTGCGCGAGGCGATCGCGGCCCGCAACGAAGAGCTGGTGCGGCGGATCCGCGCCGGCTCGGCTGACACCGGTCCGTGGCGCACGGCGCTGCTCGAGCACCTGGCGCGCGTGGTGGCGGACAAGCTCGACGTGGCGCAGCCGCCGCGGCTGGCCCAGGAGGGGACCTCTTGACGACCCTGCGTGCGGAGACCCGCAACGGCGTCCGCCACCTCGTGCTGTGCCGCGCCGCCGAGTACAACACGATCACCCCGGCGCTGCGCGACGAGCTGGCCGCTGCGATCGACGCGGCCGACGACGACCGCGACGTGCGGGTCGTCCTCCTGCGCGCGGAGGGCCCGGCCTTCTGCGCGGGCTACGGCCTCGACTGGTCCACCGCGGCGGAGGCCTCGCAGACCACCTACACGCAGGCGGAGCGGGCGGCAGCGTCCGGGCGGCGCGTCTGGGACTCGGTCGCCGACCTGCGCATGATGGGCCGCTTCGTCGACACCTACCTGAAGCTCTGGTACGCGAAGAAGCCGGTCCTGGCCGCGGTCCAGGGCTGGTGCATCGGCGGCGGGACCGACCTGGTGCTGTGCGCCGACCTGATCGTGGCCGCCGACGACGCCGTCTTCGGCTATCCGCCGGCCCGCGTCTGGGGCACGCCGACGACCGCGATGTGGGTCTACCGGATGGGCCTCGAGCAGGCCAAGCGCTACCTCCTGACGGGGGACGAGATCCCCGCGCGCAAGGCCGCCGAGATCGGCCTGATCCTCGAGACCGTCGCACCCGAGCGGCTCGAGGCCCACGCCACCGCGCTCGCCGAGCGCATGGCGCGGCTCCCGGCGAGCCAGCTCGTGATGATGAAGCTCCTCTGCAACCAGACCGTGGAGAACATGGGCTTCGCCGCGAGCCGGACCCTCGGCACGCTCTTCGACGGCGTCGCCCGCCACACCCAGGAGGGCCTCGACTTCGTGCGGCGCGCCCAGGAGGCGGGCTTCCGCCAGGCCGTGCGCGAGCGCGACGACCCCTTCGAGGACTACGGCAGCCGCCGCAGGCGCTGAGCAGGGCTCGTCGAGCGTGCGTCGGATCGGCGGCCGGCTGGCAGCGCCGTCCTCAAGCCGCGAGGCGGCGCCGCGTCACGCGCAGGGCCAACCCGAGCAGCAATGCCGAGAACGCCACCACGTAGGCGAGGTCCCAGAGCAGCACGGGGGACCACTCGCCGCGGAAGGCGTGCCGCGCAAGGCGCACCGGGTGGAGCAGCGGCAGCGCCTCGGCCACCCACAGCCAGCCGCCCGAGAGCCGCTCGCGGAGCGGGAAGAAGACGTCCGAGAACAGGAAGAGCGGCGTCAGGAAGATCGTGAAGTAGAAGGTGAGCGGCTCGATGGTCGGGATGCGCAGCGAGAAGGCGATCCCGGTCGCGGCGAAGAGCAGGCCCGTGAGCGGCAGGATCGGCAACGCCCAGAGCGCCGCTGGCAGCGGCGCCAGGCCGAGCGCCGCGAGCACGATCAGGAAGCAGCCGCCGTAGATCGTGGCGCGCGTCACGGCCCACAGCACCTCGCCGGCCAGCACGTCGTCGGGCTGGATCGGGGTCGTCAGCATCGCGGCGTAGGTCTTCTCGAAGTTCATGCGCACGAAGGCGTTGTAGGTGACCTCGAAGCTCGCGCCGTTCATCGCCGCCACCGCGACCAGGCCGGGCGCCAGGAACTCCACGTAGGAGACGCCCCCCATCTGGCTCACGTAGGCGCCGACGCCGATCCCGATCGAGAGCAGGTAGAGGAGGGGCTCGAAGAAGTTCGGCAGCAGGTTCATCTTCCAGGTGCGGCGGTACATCGAGAAGTTCCGCCACCAGACCGCGAGCGCGTAGCGTGAGACGCTCATCTCCGCAGCTCCCGAGGGCTCATGCGGCCTCCAGGCCGGTACCGGTGAGGGCCAGGAAGACGTCCTCCAGGTTGGCGGGCCGCACGACCACGGCGGCAGGATCCCCCGCTGCGCGGCGCGCCCGCAGCGTCACCAGCAGCCCGGCGGCGTCGTCCGCGAAGAGCACCAGGCGGCGGCCGCTGCGCAGCCGGCGCACGCCGTCGAGACCGGCGAGCACGCGTGCCTCGTCGGCGGGTGCCACGGCGAGCTCGAGGGCCTGCGCGGCCAGGTGCTCGCGGATCAGCGCCGCGGGCGCGCCCTCCGCCACCACGCGGCCCGCCGCCAGGATCGCGAGCCGGTCGCACAGGCGCTCGGCCTCGTCCATGTAGTGCGTGGTGAGCAGGATCGTGGTGCCGCGGGCGCGCAGCTCGCGCACGCGCTCCCAGAGCGCCAGCCGCACGGCGGGGTCGAGGCCGGTGGTGGGCTCGTCGAGGATCAGCAGCTCGGGGCGGTTCACGAGCGAGAGCGCGATCGCCAGCCGCCGCTGGAACCCGCCCGAGAGCGCCCGCACCGGCAGGCCCGCGTGCGAGCGCAGCTCGAGGAAGTCGAGCAGCTCCTCGATCCGGCGTTCGGCCTCCGCGTGCGGGAGCCGGTGGTAGCGCGCGAAGATGCGCAGGTTCTCGCGCGCGTCGAGCGCCTCCACCAGCGCGTTCTCCTGCAGCGTCACGCCGAGCCGCGCGCGGACGCGCCGGGTGTCGCGCGCCACGTCGAGCCCGAACGCCGTGATGCGCCCCGCCGTCGGCCGCGTCACGCCGTAGATCATGCGCAGCGCCGTCGTCTTGCCGGCCCCGTTCGGCCCGAGCAGCCCGAAGCAGGTGCCGGGCGGCACCCCGAGATCGAGGCCGTCGACCGCCAGGCGCTCGCCGTAGCGCTTGGAGACGGCGAGGCAGGCGACGACGGGCGCGTGGACGGCGCCGATCGCAGCGTTCACGGGAACCCCAGTCCGAGCTGCTCCAGGTAGCGCTCGAGCAGAGCCCCCGCCGCGCGGCGCATGCGCCCCCGCGCCTCGAGCTCGGCCGCGCCGCAGCCCGAACCGCCGGGCCGCTCGCGCGCGCGCGCGGCCCGGGCCGCGACCAGCGCGCGCAGGAAGCCGTGGGCGGCGGGCTCTCGAGCCGGGGCCGGGCCGCCGGCATCGAAGGCGGCCGCCGTGACGACCTCGGGCGCGCAGAGCTCCGCGATCGGGAACACCCCTTCGAGGACCCCGAGCGCGGGGATCCAGGCGCTCGCGGGCTCCGGAAGCCCGAGATCCTCGGCATCGACCCACAGCGCCTCGATCGGGGCCGGAAGCCGGGGGAGCGCAGCGTCCGGTGCGTCCAGCGCCCGGCAGCCGCTCGCCGCGAGGGCCGGCGGGAGGGGATCGAGGGGCGCTCGCGAGCGCAGGCAGGCGGCCAGGATCCAGGCCCGGGCCCGCCGGTCGTCGCCGGCCGCCTGCGCGGCCCGCGCCGCCTCGAGCCGCGTCCAGGGCTCCACGGCGTCGCCCAGCGCCTCCGCCCGCGCGAGCGCGGCGCGCGTCCGCCCGGCCGCCAGCTCCCAGTCCAGACCGCACCACCCGCGGAAGCGCCGATCGGGCGCCGCCGCGAGCGCCTCCGCGACCTGACCCGCGTAGAAGCGGAACCATTCGGAGGGCGGGATCGGCCCCGGTCGTGGCGCCGGCGTCAGCTCTCTCTCCGAAGCTGCCGCGAAGGCCGCGTGGACCTCCTCGGCCGAGGGCGAGTTCGGGTTCGAGCCCGAGTTCGAGTCCGCGTTCGATTCCGGGCTCGGGTGCGGGCCAGAGCCCGGCCTTCCCAGGAGCTGCTGCTCGAGCAGGGCCAGCCGTGCAGAGAGCTGCGCCGATTCCCGGTCCGAAGCGCCCGACAGCGCACCGCACGCCCCGCGGATGTCACCCGCCTCGAGCGCGACGCGCGCGCGGACCAGCGGGAGATGCGCACCCTGGAAGAGATCGAGCTGCAAGAGGGGCTCCGGGCTCGCCGGACTCTACCACCTCGGGGCGCCCTGTTCTCGCGGGGCGATGCGTAGCGGCCGCTCCGTTCCGGTCCGATCCGCTCCTCCACCAAGCGGCGTGATGGCCGCGGGGACGAGCGCCAGCGGCGTCGAAGCAGTGGAGGCGGCGGCAGGCAAGGGCTTCATTCGAAGCAAGGGCGTCCCCGCGGCCATCACGCCGCTTCAATGGAGCCGCGGCTTGGTAGCCGCGGAAACACGGGCACGTCTCGTTCCTGCTGCTCTCGGAGCTGAAGCTTCAATGGAGCCGCGGCTTGGTAGCCGCGGAAACTCGAGACGGGTCCGAGGAGGCCGCTCAGGGCTCCGCTTCAATGGAGCCGCGGCTTGGTAGCCGCGGAAACTCCGCCGGGAGCCCGGTGCGCTCGTAGAGCGCCTCGCTTCAATGGAGCCGCGGCTTGGTAGCCGCGGAAACCCATCAGCGCGGCGAGCTGCGCGGCCAGCTCCACGAGCTTCAATGGAGCCGCGGCTTGGTAGCCGCGGAAACAGGGCGAGCAGGCCGAGATCCGCCGCGACATCGTCGCGCTTCAATGGAGCCGCGGCTTGGTAGCCGCGGAAACTCGGCGACTATGTGCCGCGGTTCGGGCGCTTCGAGGTGCTTCAATGGAGCCGCGGCTTGGTAGCCGCGGAAACCTGGATGACCGTGAATCAGTCGAACGTCCTCAACGTGCTTCAATGGAGCCGCGGCTTGGTAGCCGCGGAAACCGCGCTCGGCGGGGCGATCGGATACAGTTTGACGCGGCTTCAATGGAGCCGCGGCTTGGTAGCCGCGGAAACCGCAAGATTGCCGACCGGGTGAGCGAGATCCCCCTCGCTTCAATGGAGCCGCGGCTTGGTAGCCGCGGAAACTGCGAGCGCGTCGTGAGCACCGTCGAGGCGCACATCGCGCTTCAATGGAGCCGCGGCTTGGTAGCCGCGGAAACCTCGATGATGTGTTCGGCAAGTCCGCCGCAGACCGGCTTCAATGGAGCCGCGGCTTGGTAGCCGCGGAAACCGCCGCCGCCGAGTTCAAGGGCTGGGTGCTCGAGAAGCTTCAATGGAGCCGCGGCTTGGTAGCCGCGGAAACCGCGCTCGTCGTGTTTACCCCCACTGCCGTCGGGGCGCTTCAATGGAGCCGCGGCTTGGTAGCCGCGGAAACCGTGCGTCCGATGCCGGTGTCACCGGGCGCCAACGGGCTTCAATGGAGCCGCGGCTTGGTAGCCGCGGAAACCGCGATCTGCTGGAGGTCACCCTCGCGCGATGGCGAGCTTCAATGGAGCCGCGGCTTGGTAGCCGCGGAAACGCCGTCGGGATCGTGTGCTGCTGCGCGGTCATCGGGTAGCTTCAATGGAGCCGCGGCTTGGTAGCCGCGGAAACTCTTCAGGCTCGGCTCGGGGAGCGCGCCCCACGTCACGCTTCAATGGAGCCGCGGCTTGGTAGCCGCGGAAACCGGCAGGGCTTCCAGATCAGCGCAGCGCCGAAGTGGCTTCAATGGAGCCGCGGCTTGGTAGCCGCGGAAACTCCTTCCCGGGGCCCGAGGTGCCGCGGATCGCGTAGCTTCAATGGAGCCGCGGCTTGGTAGCCGCGGAAACCTCGGCGTTGTCCTCAACCCCGCCCAGGAGGCGCCCGCTTCAATGGAGCCGCGGCTTGGTAGCCGCGGAAACAGCCAGAGTGCGCGCGCGCTCACCGCAGCGCTCAGGGCTTCAATGGAGCCGCGGCTTGGTAGCCGCGGAAACCGGGGGCCGCCCAGCTTATCAAGGTCGCCCGGGGGTGCTTCAATGGAGCCGCGGCTTGGTAGCCGCGGAAACCGCGCACTCCTCCGGCGTCGGGCCATCGTTCCAGAGGCTTCAATGGAGCCGCGGCTTGGTAGCCGCGGAAACCGAGCGCATGTCGGAGAGCGCGACCGGACAGGCCACGCTTCAATGGAGCCGCGGCTTGGTAGCCGCGGAAACTCTTTCACGCCGACGATCGAGTACACGTCGGAGCCGCTTCAATGGAGCCGCGGCTTGGTAGCCGCGGAAACCCGAGGCCTCGATCGTGCGTGCGCTTGCGGGGTGGGCGCTTCAATGGAGCCGCGGCTTGGTAGCCGCGGAAACAGCGAGCGCGCCGCAATCTTCGCCGCGAAGGCCGGACCGCTTCAATGGAGCCGCGGCTTGGTAGCCGCGGAAACGAAGTCGATGGAGGGGATCGACCGGGCGTGGGTCGAGGCTTCAATGGAGCCGCGGCTTGGTAGCCGCGGAAACTCAAGGTGCTCTTCCTGATCTCGCAGCGGATCGCCGGGCTTCAATGGAGCCGCGGCTTGGTAGCCGCGGAAACGGCGAACTTCGAGACCTGTGCGTACTCGGATTCGAGGCTTCAATGGAGCCGCGGCTTGGTAGCCGCGGAAACCGCGCCCTCGCAAGGTACCGGAACGCGGGCGGAATCGCGCCAGTTCGCGAGTGCTGGCCTCGTGGCGTGGATAGGCAGGGGGCGCGGTTGCCCCTGGACTCGCAACTCACGCTGGAGGTTGCCGTCCATGCTGGCAAGGCTGGCATGCGAGCGCTCGCCGTTCCTCGCTGCCAAACGGAGCCCTCGCGAGGGGTCGGCGCAATCGTCTCTCACGGCTTCCACGGCTCGGGGGGCTCCTCCGCGTCAGAAGATCCGCGGCTCGCGCCGCTCGCGGGGGACGACGCGACCGATCGAGTCGACGCGATGCGTGCGGCCATCGCTCGCGCCGAGGTCGATCAACAGGATCTGATCCTCGTCGTGGTGGATCAGCCCCTGCAGCAGGCCGATCATCTCGAAACGCTCCATGTCGGTCAAGTCGCAGCGGAAGACCGAGAGCTGGAGATGCTGGCCGAATCCCTTCATGGCCTTGAACACCTTGCGAAGCCGTTTCGGGTTCGAGATGTCGTAGGTGACGATCAGGAGCTTGCGCATCCGCTCACCGGGTCGTCATGGGCTCGTAGGTCGGAATCTCGCCGAGCAGGTAGCGGGAGAGCAGCCGCGCCTCGACCTCGAACACGCGCCGGTAGCTCAGCCGATAGCCGAACACCGGATGGACCACCTCCTGCGCGAGGCGCTGCTCGAAGCTGCGCAGGAACTTGCGCCGTCCGCCGTCGGTCAGGTTGACGGAGCCCATGCGCTCGACGAAGTCGGTGGGCCCGATCTCGCCGTTGTTGATGGCGCGGACGACGGTGGAATCTGCGCAGATCGGCCGGAAGGCCTCCATCAGGTCGAGCGCCAGCGATGGCCTTCCGTAGCGGGGTGCGTGGTAGAAGCCGAGGAACGGATCCAGGCCGACGGTCCGACAGGTGGTCACCCACTCGCGCGAGAGCATCGAGTACGCGAACGAGAGCAGCCCATTCACCGGGTCGCGCGGAGGGCGGCGGTTGCGCCCCTCGAGGTCGAAGCGCTCGCGGAACGGGCTCTGGCGGAGCAACGCGGCGAAGTGGCCGAAGTAGAGGCGTCCGCCGTTGCCCTCGTGCCCGCGCAGGGTGTCGATGGTCTCCGCACGCTGGGCAGCCTGCGCCGCGTGCCGAATGCCTTCGATCGTCGACTCGGGAATCTCGTCACCGCCGTTCCGGCGAAGCAGGACGCGCTGGTTCGTGAGTTTCGAGACGACGATCCAGCGCGCAATGCGGAGGCACTTCGCCGCGTCGTCCGCGGTCCGGTACTGCTCCTGGCGGAGGCGGACGTTGGCGTGGGGAAGCCCGTCGGTGACGCCGGCGAGCCAACCTCCGCTCGAGAGGTGAACGATCGGCTTGCCGAGACGCAGCAGCTCGCGGTAGACGGCCTCGGTCGCCGACACGCGGCCCATCAGGACGAGCTGCGACACCTCCCGGATCCGCATCTCCCCGAGCTTCTCGTCCTTGTCGAAGACCACGAGGAGGTCGCCGTCCTTTCGGACGGTCGCGCCGGGCTGCTGGACGTAGAGGGGGAAGGTGTGATCGGCGGCCGGGAGGAGCTGGCGGGGCGGGGAGCCGGCGTCGCGCAGGAAGCGCGTCTCGTCGGGCAGGCAGATGGGGGCCAGCGAGCAGCGCACGCACTTGGGGCTGTCGACGAGCGGCGGTGGCAGGACGCCTGCGCCCGCGGCCTCGCGGAGCTCGCCGAGCTTGCTCCGCGTGAGCGCCACCAGCTCGTCGTCGAAGGGCACCTCCACGCGCTCGTTCGAGCCAGCGAAGTAGAGGATGCCCGAGTCGCACGGGTAGCCGTGGCTGCGCAGCAGGAGCCCCTGGGCGCAGACCTGCACGCGCTCGGGCTCGTAGGCGCCGCGCTCGACGTGCGGGCGCTTTCCCTTCTTCGTGTCGACGGGCTGCACGCGATCGCGATCGATCTCGACCAGGTCGATCTTCGCGATCAGGCCGAGCCCGGCGTCCGACAGCTCGACGGATCGGATCTGCTCGATCGGGGCGCGGGCCGGTTGGTCCGCGCCGGGGTCGTCGCTGGGCGTCCGCTGGCGAAGGCGGACCCTGTATCCCGGCCGGTCGACCGAAGCGTGGCGAACCGCGCCCTCCACCGTGTCTGCATTCGGTGCGAACTCGCCATCGACCCACTCGAGGATGGCAAGGCGCGGGCAGTACACGAACTCGTTGAGCATGCGGGCGGGGACGAGGGGCGGGTCGAGATCGGGCATCGCGGGCCTCCGCAAGGCGGAGAGGTGGCCGATGCCCATTCTTCGGCCATCCGCGCAGATGGATGGAGCCGTCCGACTGCGGGGAGGTCGCTACGGGGCTGCGGGGACCGCGGCCGCGAGCGCCGGCAGGAACCGACCCGCTCGATGCGAAAGGTTGTCGGCGTGGTGCAGACCGACCGCGATGTCTCCCGAGCGATAGCGCGCGAGCGGCCCTTCTCCTCCCAGCACACCCAGCTCGAACACGAGGTGGTCCGGCGCGTGGCCACGCACCCGCAGGCGGCCGGCGTGGAGGCATCGGTGGTGGTGGAACGCGCAGAGCGTGATCCGATTGTCCGGCGCGTTCGAGCCTCCCGCCGAGCGGAACACGATGTGGTGATCGTGGAGGTTGCGCCGGGACGAGCACCCGGGCACCGCGCACCGGTAGCCGTCGCGCTCGATCACGGGATCGGGGCGAGGGCCATCGGGATCCAAGCGACTCCACGACACGATCGCGTGGTCGATCATGGCCTCGAAGGCCTGGCCGCCGGAGGGATGGCGCAGGCCGCAGGACTGCAACTGCACGCGAAAGGTCTGGTGTGCGGCCCGGAACAGCCCGGCGACCTCGCGCGCGACGCGCCAGCGGAGCGTCTCGGTCGCCTCGGTGTCGATCTCCTCTGCACACATCTGCTGCTCGTGCTCCGGGATCGGATCCTGCGCCTGCTCCGGGTGGTACTTGCAGCGCTGCCAGGCGAAGTGGGTGCCGGCGCGCAGCAGAAGTGCGCGCTCGACGTCGGCCTCGAGGCGCCGCACGGTGACGCGCTCGGCCCATGCCACCCAGCGCGGGCGCCACTCGCCCGGAACGTCGAGCAGCAGGAGCGACAGGAGGCACTGCGCCTTGGCCCACGAGAGGCGGCCGGTGCGGAAGGCCTCCCGCAGCTCCGGGCAGACGTCACCCGCGCGCTCGATGCGGAGGAGAGCGCGGGCCTTGCTGGCGGACATGCCCAGGTGCTCGGTCGCGTAGGTCGCGAGCGTCAGGTAGGAGGGGCCGCTCCACTCGTACTCGGCCGACGTCACGATGCGCAGCAGCGGCGCGATCGCCGCGTCCAGGGTCTGCTCGAGCCGGACCGCGAGGCGCAGCCGCCTATCGAGCTCGATGGGATCGGCCTCGTCGAGCCCGTCACGGAGGGACGCGATCGCGGGCAGCTCGAGCGCGGGCAGGGCCCTGGCGTCCCCGACGTCGTCGAGAGGGTCTGGTGCGCCTTCCTGGTCCGCCGCGCCGGCACTCCACCGCTCGTAGTCCACCGGGTCGGGCTCCGGCGCCGGATCGATCGCGGCGCTCGAGCAGGCCTCCGCCGTGACCCACTCGAGCGCCTCGTCGGCCCGCAGGCGCTGCCCGGCGACGCGCTCGGCCATCTCGTGGGCGAGGCGCCACTTCTCGCGCACCGCGAGCGTGCAGCGCACGGTGAGCCGCGTGCAGGCGAGGCCGTCGTCGGGCTCGACCGGCGGCCCGGCGGGCGTGCTCGCCCGCACCGCGGCCTCGAGCCGGCGGATCGGCAGCACGCGGGCGCGCGCGATCCAGGCCTTCTCGTCGGCCGGCGTCGCCACCCGGGCGACGAGCCTGACCTTGCTCCAGGGCAGCTCGTTGCCGAGCAGGGCGCGCTCGAGGGACGGCAGCGCAGCCAGCGTGCGGTGCACGTGCGCAAGGTCGTGGAGCTGGCGTGCGGAGAGACCGACGCGCTCACGCGCGTAGTCGCCGATCCGGGCGTAGCAGAGGGGCTCGTAGGCGCGGGTCTCGAGCAGGCGCGCGGCGATGGCGGCGAGGGCGTGGCGGAGGGGGCCGGTGGCGGCGGAGAGGTGGGCGAGGGTGGTCTCGGAGTCTTCACTGGATTGGACGGGAGGAACGACGCTGACCCCGATGCTCATCGAAGCGACTCTCTCCAGCCCACGAGCGGATGGGAGTACGCTATGCGAACAAAAGACGAAAGTCAACCCTTTTCATCCCATCCCAGTCAACGGGAGGAGCGTCGCTGCCCTCCGAGGGGATCGCCCGCAAACGGCTGCGCCCACGAGACGTTCATGAACTTGCCGTTGGAGATTCGTCGGGCTCGGTAGATCTCTCGCACGCCGAACGCGCGGACGTTCTGGAGCCGGCCCGCGATCACGTCTGGATGGGAGAGCAGGGAAAGAATCCCTCCCAAGCCGAGCGGAACGTCCCAGATGGGCCAGATGAACTCGATCGTGGCCCGGGCGCGGCGCACCGCGGCGACGCCCGGAGCATCGCGCCTGGGCGCGCACGTGAGAGAGGCGAACGCCAAGGTGGCCAGGCGGTTGGCACCGTGGACGGTGGCAGCAGCGCCGGCTTCGCTGGGATCGTCGAAGCGAAGCGCGTACCTCTGGTCCTCCTTGGGATCCCAACGGAACGCATCGGTTTCGTCGTCGCGGCGCCAGGGGGCGAAGAGTGCGTCGGCGATCCTGGCCGGATCGTTGAGGTTCGGAGCCGGCTTCCGCCGTTGAAGGCGCTTCGGAAGCACTCCGAGCGGAACGTCGACGAGCCGCTCCAGGAAGTGCTGGTGTCCCTGGCCGAACATCAGGACGAACGGCGAAGGCATGAGCGTGCCATCCCGACGATGCGGTCGCTGTGCCGTCAGTGCGGCAGCGAGTCCGGAGCCCTGTTCGTCACCTCGAACGTGCTGCAGATGCTCGAGATAGGCGTCCTCGTCGAAGCTCACGTTGCGATGCGAGCCGACGTCGAACCGGCGGGCGATCGAGAGCACTCCCTCGTTCGCCACCTGGGCGACCTCGGCCTCGTCGGCTTCATCTGCCAAGTGGAGGCGAGCGCACCACGGGGGACCCGCCCAGGACAGACGCGGCAACCAGACCGGTCGAGCTTCATCCAATGCCCTCAGAAGACCCCAGCTCGCGAGTTGGGCAAGGAGATTGTCGACCTCCAGGCCCGGCATGCGCAGAACAGATCCTTCGGGAGCGGTTCCCAGCGGCGACGCCGGTAAAGTCATGAGTCTTGCTCCAAGGAGTCCTTCTTGCCCTGGACGCTCCTCCCCCCGTTCCCCGTCACTGCTTCGGGTTCTTGCTCCAACTGCGAGCGCCGATGGTCGGCAAGACGAAGAATGGCCTCGAGCCGCGCCAGGCCCCAAGGTCCATAGCGGTGGACTACGTCGTCGCGAAGAGCGAGCCAGCGAGCAGTCAGCTCGGAAAGCGGCCGCGCGGTCGCCTTCACCACGCCGTCGCCGATATCTGCTGAGAAGACGTCGCCTCCATTCGGCCAATCGACGCCCGGGAAGAACGGCCGTCCCCAGCCATGATGCGTGCCGACGAGCCAGAGCACGAGTGCCGGATCGTTCGACTCCTGCAGCTTCGGGTGCGCCTCTGCGAAGGCGAGAGACGCCACTTCGTGACGGGCGCCCTGCGGCAGCCCTGCGAGCCGGCGTGCCCGCTGCGGGAGGTACCGCCGGCCGCTCTTGGCGAGAGCGGGACCGGTGGCGGCCAGCTCGTCCCCTCCGTACAGCCACATCTTGAACGCGGGGTGAGCCTTCCCCGCATCGTGTAGGAAGGCTGCCAGCGCCACATCATCGATCAGCGAAGGGGGGAGGCCGCACTTCTCGGCGAACGAGCGCGCCAGGCTCGATACCCCCTGCGAGTGGTCGCTCAAGCGGATCGCTCGGAAGCTCCTGCGCGAGCCCTCGTCGTCTTCGGTCGTCGCGTCGTTGATGAGTCGTTCCACGCGCAGGACGACTGCAAGCGGAAGGCCAGATTCGAGGGACGGCGCCCTGCCGTCCGAGGTCGTCTCCTCTGCGCGTAGCAGACGCGCCGTGTCCGAGTCGAGTAAGCGACGCCACTTCGGTGGAAGATCGGGAAGCTCGCGAAGCCGCACCATCACCTCGGCCTCTGTTGCGTCGAGGAGTCCAGGAAGACAATCCTTCAGTCGGCGAGCGGCGGCGCGCGCCTTCAGTTGCGCCTGCTCGTCGACCGGCGTGTCTCGTAGAACATCGCGCTCGAGAAGTCGCGGGGAGAGGCGCAGCACTTCGACGCGACGGTGCTCGCGGTTCGCCTCGTATCCGAGATCCTCCACCACCTCGCGCGAGGCGGGATTCCACCCCCACATGTCACAGCCGCCATCGCCCGCGGGCGCCACCAGGACGTCTCCCGGCCGCACGTCCGTGGCGTAGATCAGCTTGGACTCCTGTGCTGTCCCCTTCCAGCGCAAGACCTGATAGCCGCGTCTGCCACTTCGCTCGACTTCCGGCGCAGGTGACACCTCGAGGTCGTCTAGTTGGGGGTCGCCCTCGAGGCCTTGAAGCCAACGGCGGGCTTCCCAGACTGGAACCGGCACGGCCTCCCAGGTCGATGGAGGGCATACGGCGACCTTCTCTGTCCAGGACGCCCGCGCGGGACGCTCGAGGTCGTCCCGCCAGATGATCTGCACCTCTCCCGTGCTCTCCGGGCCGTGAAGGAAGAGCGCGACATCCGCCTCGTTCGTCGGGGACGGAGAGGTTCGTGACCAACCATCGACGAAGGCGGGGTGCATCATGGGCGCATCCGCGCGAGGAGCAACCAACGACGAGAGCGTGGCGGGCTCGGTAGGCAGCCAGGCGGTGGACGCCTCCACTCCGAAATCGATCTCGAGAACCTTTGTCTTTCCGGCTTTCCTCTTGGAGGCGTGGTCGACCAGCCAATTCCATGTCGCTGCAATTGCCGTTCCGTACACCGGATCCGGTTTCGAGCGCGCACCTACCTGATCCGCGGCGGCGATGATGAGCGTGCGCGCGGCAGCCGAGCATTTTCCCATTCGGTCGAGGCGTCCGAACCGCTGGCGGAGGGAATCGAGCGGCGCGATCTCGGTCACCAGGGCGTCGAAATCCAGATCCGCTCCAACCTCGACGCACTGGGTGGCAACGACGATCACCGGCCTCTCCAGGGAAACACCGCCGACAGTGCGATCACGCTTGGCCTTGATGCGCGGGAGTACATCTGCCAGGGCGCGGTTGCGTGCAAGGGGCCGGGAGCGGCCGATCAGGAGCACTATGTCCGCCCCGGTGATCATCTTCTGCAAGCCCTCGAAGACACGGCGAGCGCGCTGCACCCGATTGAGGATGATGGCCATCGCCCGTGGCTCGTACGTGCCCTCACCGGCTGCCAGTACGCAGGTGCGCTCGACGATTCCGTCGATGTGCTCGGACGAGTCGGACTTGCAGGAGAGGAGGTCGAGGCGGGTGACTTTGGTGGCCGAGAGGCGAGGGCCGAGGATCGGGTGCTCTCGATCAGCTGCGGTCAGAAGCTCAGGCGACGGTTCTAGCTGAGTCGCGGAAAGCGTGACAGCCTGGAGGGGTGCAGCCGGGAGAGCGTTCGATGCCGACGCCCGCTGGTGATCGCTGATCGCCTGGGCCGTCGTCACGAAGGGCTGGGAGAGATGTGCTTCATCCAGGAGGAGCAGGGAGTCGCTTCCGAGGAGACCCGCGTGCACGGGCCGCATCGACGGGCTCACGCCATAGCCCCGGAAGAGGAGACGGGATCCCACTTGGTCGACGGTCGAGACGACCACGATCGGCTGCGTCGGCGTGCGGACCCAGTCGGGCTCCTTGGGCGCTCCTCCACGAAGGCGAACGACCTCGAGTGGACGGCGTTCCGACTCGGCCAGCGCTTGGAGGCGCTCGGCAACGAGACGCGTGAGAGGTCCGCGCCGCTCCTCGACGGCAGCGGCGATCTGCTCGGCGTGACGAGTGACGTCGTCGACCACGATCCGGCGATCGACCACGAAGAGGATCCGGCAAGCTGCGCGACGGTTCGCCGGTGAGGCAGGGTCCATCTGGCAGGCGAGGTGGAAGACAGCGACGTCGATCGCCGATGTCTTTCCGGCTCCTGTGGGCACGTCCAGCGCACGAGGCCAGCCGTCGTGGAATACGCGCTCGGCGAGCCGGAGCTGCCACGGAAACGGCCGAACCTGGTGGACCTCTTCGAAGAACCGCGGGAACGCGGAAAGCTGAAGCGTTTCAATGCTCATCGGCGTCACCGTCCGGAGACCGGAAGACAGAGCCCGAAGCCTTGATAGCGCCCCGCGCCGAGGATGACGGGGCCCGTGAGCGGCTCGGCGAACTCCAGGAAGACGTGGCGACGAGGCCTTTGGGCGAGCCTGGAGCCCGTCGGAAACACCCAGGTCGGGCGGTTGGCGGCGCCGCGAGCAGGATAGGCCTCGGGCGCGCCGCGAAGCGCCGAGTACTTGTGGATCTCGATAGAAACGGGCTCCGGAAGGCTGATGCTCCTACAGCTCGCCGCGATGATGCGAGCCTCCTCTGCGGGGTCGGCATGGTCTGCGAAGCGGTCGAGCACGACGGGCGTCGCACTGGCCCAGGTCGATCCCGTGCCGCACCAGCGTCCCGGGCCGAGCGATGCGCGCTCCGGAAGCGCGACTCGGCGGAGGCGCCAACGGGAGAGCGCGAAGTTCAGCACGGCGAGTGCCGTGGGTCCTTCGTCGACACGGGCGAAGCGGGCGAGCGCGTCTAGTATCGCCGCCCTTTCGGCGGCTGGTATCTCGCGCGGCAGGACGACCGCGAGTCCCAGGAGCCCTCCACGCGAATGCTCCCAACCCACGTCGAGGAGCGGGACGATGGCTGCGTGAGGGCGCTGACTGGCGCTTCCATCAGGAGCATGTCCCGAGAGCGTCTCCGGAGGCGGCTGGGATGCAAACGACATCAGTGCGTGCCGGAGCCGTCGCGCGATGTGCGCGAAGCCGAGCACGTCGGGCGCGTTCCCATCCACGTCTTCGAAGACGAACCAGTCGCGCGATCCACCGAAGACGCTGGAGGGCGTGGCGTGGTCGGCTTCCTCCTCTGGTGCGGCATAGCGGATCGTGCTCCGGGTCATCGGACGGCGTCCGGTGTTGTACCGGGCAATAAGATCTGCGAGTCGTCCGCGGTAGAGAGATCGCAGTGAGTGGGCACCTCCTTCGCTCGGTCTCCAAGTCCGCTCGGGCGCCAAAGGAGCCTCTCCGGCGATCGACAACCGGACGAGCGACGAAGAATGACCGAGGCTCGCGACCCGATGTGCGAGGCGGTGCAGAGCCGATTCATGCGAGCTTGGCGGCGCACCGCGCCACCGTATGCGGACGACGGGATCCGCAGGCACGCAGGCCGCGAACGAGCGGGACTGGCGGGGGCGTCTATCCGGAAGGAGCGCCAACTCGCCGTTGCGAGCATCGTTGGGAGGGACGAAAACGGAGGCGGAATCGCGCTGGAACCATTCCCCGCTCGCCTCGATCAGCGGCGGCTCCTCGAGGGACTCGAGCCATTCCAGGGCCTGGCGCTCATCCTCTCGCTCTCCGCCATCTCCCCATGCCTGGACGAGGGCCGAGAAGACGCGGTCCGGGTGCGGTGGCCACTCGGGCGCCGACCCGTCCGGCAGGACCGCTCGGTAGACGCTCGTCAAAAGCTCGATCTCGAGGGTGAGCATCTCAGTCCTCCTGCTGCTCCTCGGCGCCCACGAGGGCAAGCTCCCGGCTCTGCTTGACGAGCCCGACCAGCTTCGCTTGGGGTTTCAGCATGAGATCTTCTGCGTTCCACAGGATGCCAGCATCCTTCGCGGCGTTCACCGCCTGTTGCAGGAGCCTGGCGGCGGATTCGAGGTCGGCCTCGACGCTTTCCGTCCGGCCATCAGTCCTCACGATCTCGAACCCCGCCGGCGAATCAGGCTCGGGGACGAGATCGCATCGCGAGCGCAAGAAGTAGCCGGCGCGGTCCTGCGCCGTGACCGCGACTAGAGCGAGCGCCGCCAGCGCCGTGCGCGCCACCTCGTCGGCCTCCGTGCTGCCGTTGGCGAACCGAAGCCGACGCAGTGCTGCGGCCGAGATCACGAAGGTGTGCAGGACATGGTCGACGCTCACGCCGAGTTCCTGGATGGTCGGCGCGATGTTCGAGTGGTTGACTTCCGAGGGCTTCACCTCCTTTCCGCCCTTCTTGGGCTTCTCGAGGCTCCAATCGCCGCCCTCGAGCTTGTAGACGCGCACGCCCGAGCGGATCCCGAGCGGGTCGATGCGGCTTCCCGGTCGGCGACCGGAGGGCCGCGACCCCTCGGAACTCGCGCCGGGCTCCTGCGCCACACCGATTCCCACGATCTCCGAGACGACGGCACGCGGGAACTTGGCGCCGAGGCCACCGCCTTCGCCCGTGCTGTTCCACGCGCCGAACACGAGCGCCGTCGGCGAGAGCTCGTAGACAGCGCGCGCGTGCGCTGCCTTGCTCGCGAGGATCCGCTTGCCCGCCTCGGTGTCGCGGAAACGCACGCCGTCGAGCTCGGAATCACGGATGATCGCGTCGAACACACGATGCGGAGCATCGAGCGTCGTGATCCGACCGATGTCACCGACTGCAGTATCCGAGAAGTCGACGCTGATCGCGGGAAAGGCGACGCAGTTCTCGCGTGCGTCGCGGAGCGCCTCTTCGAGCCGATTCGCCTGGCTCTGGACGCTGTCGATCAGAACGCAGAGCACGTCGCCGCCGCCGATCCGCCGGTGTTCGAAGATGTGGCGGGGAGGATCGCCGGGGCGTGTCCCAGGGTAAGTGGGGGGGAAGAGCTTCGCTCCGGGCCCCTCTGTGGGCTGAAGGCGGCGCGCCCGCCGGAGGGCCGCGTCGTTTCGAATGAGATCCCGAAGTCGATCGATCGTGAGTGACATGCCTTTCGCCTCCGTACAGATGAGGGTCGTTTCGCTCCGCGGGAAGATGGAAAAGCGCCAGCAACTGCTACGGACACGACCAAGCTTCAATGGAGCCGCGGGGGTGCCTTTCATGGCTGGTTCCAACCCAGCCGAGTGGCAGCCGGTGCGAGTGAGGCACGGGGTCCAAACCCATGCCCTCTGACTCCTGCCGCCGCCATCCTCTGCACCCCCTACATGCAGTGGTCGAATGAAAACAGCGTCAAACAAGCCTGTGTCAGATGGGGTCACATAGCCCGAATGGACTTCCTGCTAGGCCATTCTGCTCAAGCAAACCGATGCAGCTCCCTCCGCGCGATCACCATCTTGTGCACCTCGTCCGGCCCGTCGGCCAGCCGCAGGGTGCGGCCGTGGCGCCACAGGGCGGCGATCGGGGTGTCGTCGGAGACGCCGAGGGAGCCGAGGCACTGGATGGCGCGGTCGAGGACGTTCATGAGCATGTTGGGGGCGACCACCTTGATCATGGAGATCTCCTGGCGGGCCACCTTCTTGCCGTAGGTGTCCATCTTCCAGGCGGCGTACAGGGTGAGGAGGCGGGCCTGGTCGATCTCCATCCGCGAGGTGGCGATCCACTCCTGGACGAACTGCTTCTCGCCGAGCGTCGTGCCGAAGGCGCGGCGCGTGTTGGCGTGGCGGCACATGATCTCGAAGGCGCGCTCGGCCATGCCGATGGCGCGCATGCAGTGGTGGATGCGGCCGGGGCCGAGCCGGGCCTGGGCGATGACGAAGCCGCCGCCTTCGGGGCCGAGGCGGTTCGCCACCGGGACGCGACAGTCGTCGTAGTAGATCTCGCAGTGGCCGCCGCCGCCGGCGTGGCCCATGACCGAGACGGCGCGCGCGATCCGGAAGCCGGGCGCGTCGGTGGGGACGATCACCATGGTGGCGCGCTCGTGCATCGGCGCCTGCGGGTCGTTGACCGCCATCACGATCGCGAAGCGCGCCCCGATCGCGCCCGAGGTGAACCACTTGTGGCCGTCGATCACGTACTGGTCGCCGTCGCGGCGTACGCGGGTCTGGAGGCCGGTCGGGTCGGCGCCCGAGGTCTCGGGCTCGGTCATCGAGAAGCAGGAGCGGATCGTGCCGTCGAGCAGCGGCTCGAGCCACTGCCGCTTCTGCTCGGGCGTACCGAACTCGGCGAGGATCTCGGCGTTGCCGGTGTCGGGCGCCTGGCAGTTGAAGGCGCGCGCGCCGAGGGGGCTCCGGCCCATCACCTCGCAGAGCGGCGCGTAGTCGAGGTTCGTGAGGCCGGCGCCGTACTCGGCGTCGGGCAGGAACAGGTTCCACAGGCCGAGGCCCTTGGCCTTGGCGCGGATCTCCAGCATCACCGGCGGCTCGGCGTGCGGGTCGCCGCCGGCCTCGACCTGCTCCTGGTAGACGCGCTCGTTCGGGTAGACGTTCTCGTCCATGAAGCGCTCGACTTCGCGGAGGATCGCCTTGCACTTGTCGGAGGGCTCGAAGTCCATTGCTGCTCCTTGTGGGGCTACGGGATCACGCTGACCTTGAGGGTGCCCGCCCGGCGGTCGGCCGCGAGGGCGAAGCCGCGCTCGACGTCGGCGAGCGGGACGCTGTGGGTGACGAGCGGTGCCAGCGCCTCGCGCGCGGCGGCGACGATGCCGACCGCTTCGGCGAAGTCCGCGCCGTGGGCGGGATCCTCGCCGTAGCAGTACGACCAGGCGAGCGTCAGCTCCTTCAGCAGGAGCGGCATCGGGTCGAGCGCGAGCGATCCCCAGAAGACGCCCACCACCGCGACGGCGCCGCCCGGACGTGCCGCGGCCGCCGCGGTGCGCAGCGTGTCGGCCCGCCCGCCCACGGTCTCGAGGACGGCGTCGATCGGGGTCCTGCGGCCGAGCGCGTCGAGCGCCTCCGGGCTCGCCTCCTTCTCGTCGAGCACGCGCGTGGCGCCGACGGCGCGGGCGAGCGCGGCCTGGTGCGGGTGGCGCGCGCTCACCCAGACCTCGCGCGCGCCGAGCCGGCGCGCGGCGGCGGCGGCGAGCAGGCCGACCGAGCCGGCGCCGAGCACGAGCACGCGCTGGCCCGGCTGGAAGGCGATCCGGTGCAGGGCGTGCACCACCACCGCCATCGGCTCGACCAGGGCCGCGACGCGCGGGTCGAGATCGTCGGGCACGGGGTAGACGTTGGCGGCGGGGACGACGATCGCCTCGGCGAGGCCGCCGGGCACGTGTACGCCTGCAAGCTTGGCGTCGCGGCAGATCGAGTAGCGGCCCGAGCGGCACGGGGCGCAGGTGCCGCAGCCCCGGATCGGCTCGATCGCGACGCGGGTGCCGAGGGCGGGGCTCGCCGCACCGGGGCCGATCGCGTCGATCCGGCCGGCCGGCTCGTGCCCGGGGGTGGCGCCGGGCGGGAAGAAGCCCTGCTCGTAGAGGTGCAGGTCGCTGCCGCAGATGCCGCAGGCCTCGACGCGAACGCGCACCTCGCCGGGACCGGGCTCGGGGAGGGGGCGCAGGGCGACCTCGATCTGGCCGCGACCGCGCACCGCCGCGGCGCGCATCTGGGGGGCGGGCACGCGGCGGACTCTAGCGCCGGATCCGGGGCGCCGGGGTCCGCGCCGCTCAACAGGGGGATCGGCATGGCCGATGCAGCGACGGGATGCTCTACGACCTCGGCCTCGTCGCGACCGTTGCCATCTGCGGCTGGCTGGCGCTCGACCTGCTGACGGCGACCGGCTCGCGGCGGCGCGCGCTCTGGGTCGTGGTGCTGGCGGTGGCCTGTGGGCTGTTCGCGACGGGCGAGCTGCTGTTCGCGCGGGTGGGCACGGCGGCGGAGCGGCAGCTTGCGTTCCAGGTCCAGTATCTCGGGATCTGCCTGCTGCCGCTGGCCTGGCTGGCGGTTGCGGCGCAGGCGGGGCGGCCGCGCTGGTGGCGCCATGCGTCATGGGTGCTCACTGCGGCGGCCGTGCCGCTCGCCTTCTTCTACTCCTGCCTGTTCTGGGACTCGGGCGGCCTGTTCATCGATCCCGCCTACTCGCCGCCGCGCCGGGGCCCGCTGTTCTGGGCGATGGCGGGCTACGCCTGGCTGCTGATCGTGACGGGCTGGGTCTACTTCGCACGCGCCGCGGTGCGGCTGCGGCGGGCCGAGCCCGCGCGCCTGGCGGTGCTCACCGCTGGGACCCTGACGCCGCTGGTCGGGAACGCGGTGTACCTGGCCGCCAACGCCTGGGGAATCCCGATTGCCGACCCGACGCCGATCTTGCTCGGCTTCGGCGCGTTGATGATCCGGATCGCGGTGGTCGACTCGGGGCTCCTGCTCTACCTGCCGCTCGCGCGCAGCGAGCTGCTCGAGCAGGTCGAGGTCGGGATCGTGGTCGCCGACCTCGAGGGTCGCGTCGTCGATGCCAACTGGGCCGCGCGCCGGCTCACCGGCACGAGCGAGCTGCGCGGGCTCGGCATCGACGAGCTGATCGAGAGCGTGTGCGCCCGCGCCGACGCGGTGATCGAGGTGCGGCGCTTCCCGCTGCGCAGCGCGGTTGCGGTGGTCGGCAGCGCAGCGTTCCTCGCCGATCGCACCGACGCACAGAACGCCGAACGGCGGCTCGCCCTGGCGGCGCGGCTCGAGGCGCTGGGCTTCCTCACCGCGGGGATCGCCCACGAGGTGAACAACCCGCTCGCCTTCATCCGGGCCAACCTCGCGCAGCTCGAGAAGATGACCGCCGAGCTGGCGGCCCCCGGCTTCGGTGGCGGCCTGCCGCCCGAGGTGCGGGTGCTGGCGGCGGAGGGCGCGGAGCTCCTGACCGATACGCAGGAGGGGGTCGACCGGATCGTGCAGCTCGTGGCGCGGCTGCGCAGCTTCGCACGCAGCGAGCCGGAGAGCGAGTCGCGCCCCGCGCTCGTGGACCTGGCGCAGGTGGCGGAGGCGGCCGCGGCGATGGCGGGGGTCGGGCTGCCCGAGGATTCGATCCGTTGCCGGCTCGTGCGGGTGCCGCCGGTGCGTGCGGTCGAGGGCGAGCTGGTGCAGATCGCGCTCAACCTGCTCGTGAATGCAGTGCAGGCGAGCGCGGGCGTGCCCGACGTCGAGGTCGAGGTGGAAGCGGCGGAGCAGGGCGTGGCGCTGCACGTCCGCGACCGCGGCTGCGGCCTCGCGGCCGACGTGCTGCCGCGTGTCTTCGATCCCTTCTTCACGACCAAGCCCCCCGGCGTCGGCACCGGCCTCGGGCTCTCGCTCAGCTACGACCTCGCGCGCCGCAACGACGGCCGCCTCGAAGCCGCCAACCGCCCCTCCGGCGGCGCCGAGTTCACCCTCTGGCTCCCCCGCGCGGAGTAAGAGGGGAGAGTAAGAGGGGACAGTCCCGGCCGAACTGTGTCCCCGCTAAGCTGGGGCGATGGCGCGGCTGATCCTGATCCGGCATGGGGAGAGCGTGGCGAACGCGGAGGGGCGCTTCACGCGCGGGCCGCACGAGCCGCTGTCGCGCCGCGGGCGCGAGGAGGCGCTCGCGCGGGCGCGGCGCATCCAGGCGCGCTTCGACCCGGTGGCGCTCTATGCGAGCCCGTTCGTGCGCGCGCTCGAGACGGCGCGCCTGATCGGGGGCGTGCTCGGGCTCGAACCGATCGCGGTCGAGGAGCTGCGCGAGCAGGACTTCGGCTCGTTGCGTGGCCAGCCCTACGCCTCGCTGCGCGGCGAGCGCCAGACCGACCGCTGGCGCTTCCGCCCCCCGGGCGGCGAGACGCTCGAGGAGGTGTTCACGCGCGTGGGACCGGCCCTCGACGCGATCGCGGAGCGCCATCTCGGTGTCGAGGTGTTGGTCGTGAGCCACGGCGGCGTCATGGCCGCGCTCCAGGGCTGGGCCGCCGGTGCGGCGAGCGGCACCCCGGCGATCGCCGGCAACTGCGGGGGCTACCTGCTCCAGCGCAGCACGCGCGGCTACGCCGGCCCCTTTCCGCTCGGCGACGACGACGACGCCTGACGCGCGCCCGCCCCGCGGCGCCCGCCCCGGGCGACGCGCGCCCGCGCGCGCTCGCGGGCGGCGCCCGGCTACGCGCGCTCGCGGTCGATGCGCTCCATCACCGCCCGCACCACGAGCGGCCAGGCGATGGTGGCGTCGGCGAGCACCTCGGCGAAGCGCCCGCCCTCGTTCTCGGGCACGAACTTGCCCCAGGAGACGCCCTCCGAGTAGGTGCAGCCCGAGAGCCCTCCCCAGTGCGCCGGCTCCGGGCAGATCCGCACGCCGTACTGGAAGCGGCGCACGGGCTCCTCGAGGCCGAGCCGCTTCTCGGAGATCTCGAGATAGGGCCCGACCTGCTGGGCCCAGTTGCGCGGCACGCCGCCGCCGATCGTGAAGATGCCGATGCGCTCCGCCCGCCGGACCCGATCCGTGTAGGCCTCGAGGTCGAGGAACGGGTCGAAGGGGCGGCGCGGGCGGCCCTGCAGCTCACGGCGCCGGTTGTAGACCGCGACGTCGAGGCCGAGCTCGGAGTCCGTGAAGGCCGGGATGAAGACCGGCACGTCGTGCGCGACCGCGCTCTTCAGGACGGCGCGCCCCTCGCTGTGTGCGCCGAGGTAGCGCCCCAGGGCCGCCGTGACGAGATGACTCGACAGGGTGACGCCCTCGGGCAGCCCCTCGAGCACGGCGTTCACGATCTTCTCGGCGTCGTCGAGGTTCTGCTCGAGCTCGAGCGTGTCGTAGACGCGGTTGTAGCCCTTGGCGAAGAGCTCCTCGTCGTCCATCGAGGCGCGATGCTTGAAGTGCAGCATGCCCGCGCCCTCGACGAAGCCGTGGGTCACGAGCGCCCCGGTCGCGATCACCGCCTGCACCCAGCCGCGGTCGATCATCTCGCAGATCACGAGGCCCTGCTTGGCGATCGTCATGGCGCCCGAGAGCGTGAGCACGCGAAAGCAGGCGGGGTCGCGCACCATCGCCTCGAGCACGTCAGCGGCCTCCCCGAGCCGGCGGCCGCCGAAGGCGGTCGCGGCCATGCCGCGCACCAGTGCGTCGACCGAGCCGGCGGCGCCGAGGTCGAGCGCGCGCAGCGGCTCGAGGCCGTCGTCGTGGCCGCCGTGCAGCGCACGCAGCTTGCCGTGCGAGCCGGCGCCGGCGCTGGGGTGCGGCGGGTGCTGCGGCGGGTGCTTCGGATCCGTCATCGGGCAGGGGCCTCCGGCTGGGACGGGGACGGGAGCGGGGTGAGCGCTTCGGGATCGGTGATGGGTAGCGAGCAGCTCGTGCCTCGGCACACCCAGGCGGTGGCGCCGCCCTGCGGCGTGCGCCCGGCGAGCCAGCCCGGGTCGAGGCCCGCGGGCGGCGGCGCCCCGGGCGCCACCGACACCACCGCGTCCTCCGGCGCGAGCACGCGGCGCGCGCGCTCGGCCAGCGCGCGGCACGCGCCGCCGTCGCCGCCGACGACGACGGCCACCGAGACGCCGCGCTCGGCGAGCGCCGCCGCGCGGGCGAGGGTCGGGTAGGCCTCGGGGGCGCGCTCGATCGGGAAGGCGTGCGCGCGCAGGACGCGCTCCACCACCTGCTCCCAGTCGCGGCGGCCGGCGAGCGCGGCCGCGCGCAGGAGGCCGAGCGCCGCCGTGCCGGCCGCGTGCGGCGTGGCACCGTCGGGCTCCGCACGCGGGCGGTGCACGAGGCGCTCGCCGTCGGCCGGCGCCAGGAAGAGCTCCGCCTCGCCGGCGTCCCAGAAGCGGGCGACGAGGTCCTCGGCGAGCGCGAGCGCATGGGCGAGCCAGGGCGGCTCGCCGGTGGCGCGGTAGAGGTCGAGCGTCGCCTCGAGCATCCCCGCCACGTCCTCGAGGAAGCCCAGCACGCGCGCGCGGCCCTCGTCGTAGACGTGGAGCAGCCGCCCGCGCTCGTCGCGCATCTTCGCGAGCACGAAGGCGGCGCCCGCGGCGGCGTCGGCGAGCAGGCCCGCGTCCGAAGGCCGGGCGCCGTCCGGGGACCCGGCTCGGCCCCCGGGCTCGGCGCGCTCGCCGAGCAGGCTCCCGGCCCGCACCAGGCCCGAGATCAGCCAGGCGTTCCACGACGCGACCCGCTTGCGGTCCGTGCCGGGAGGCACGCGTTTCGCACGCGCCACCCTCAAGGCCTCGCGCTCGGCCGCGAAGCGTGCGCGCGGCGCGCGCGCCACGTCGACGAGCTGGCTCGTGCCGTGCTCGAAGTTGCCCGCCTCCGTGACCCCGTAGGCCGCGGCGAAGGTGGCCGCGCGCTCGGTGCCGAGCGCGTCCGCGAGCTGCGCGGGCGTCCAGACGTAGTAGCGGCCCTCCTCGCCCTCGCTGTCGGCATCCTGCGAGGCGAACCAGCCGCCGTCGGGCGCCGCCATCTCGCGGCGCAGCCAGGCGACCGTCTCGCGGATCGGCCAGGCGAGATCGTCGTCGGCACCGCCCGAGCGCCGCCACGCTTCGGCGTAGACCCGCAGGAGCTGGCCCTGGTCGTAGAGCATCTTCTCGAAGTGCGGGACGGTCCAGTTGGCGTCGACGCAGTAGCGGTGGAAGCCGCCGCCCACGTGGTCGAAGAGGCCGCGTCGCGCCATCTCGCGGCAGCTCGCGACGACGTGGCCGAGCGCGGCGCGCGCCGCCTCGGCGGGCAGCACGTCGGCGGCGGCGAGCAGGGCCTCGTGCGAGGTCGGGGTCGGGAACTTCGGCGCGCCGCCGAAGCCACCGTGGTCGGTGTCGGCGCCGGCCAGGAGGCGCGTCGCGGCCTGGCGCAGGCTCGCGACCCCGGGCGGCTCGCTCGCGACCCCCGAAGGCCGCCGCGCCAGCCCCGCCACCGCCTCCGCGGCGCTGCGCTCGATCTCGTCCCTTCGCGCGCGCCAGGCCTCGGCGATCGCCTGGAGCAGCTCGCGAAACGCCGGGAGCCCGTGGCGCCGCTCGGGCGGAAAGTACGTACCCGCGTAGAAGGGCCGTCCCTCCGGCGTGCAGAAGGCGGTCAGCGGCCAGCCGCCGTGCCCGGCGGTGCGGACCAGGAAGTCCATGTAGATGCGGTCGACGTCGGGCCGCTCCTCGCGGTCCACCTTCACGTTCACGAAGAGGCGGTTCATCACCTCGGCCGTCGCCGGGTCCTCGAACGACTCGCGCTCCATCACGTGGCACCAGTGGCAGGCGCTGTAGCCGATCGACACCAGCATCGGGACGTCGCGCGCCGCCGCGGCCGAACGCGCCGGTTCCCCCCACGCGAACCAGTCGACGGGGTTGTGCATGTGCTGGCGGAGATAGGCCGATGTCTCGTCGGCGAGCCGGTTCATCTGCCGAGAGTAGCCGCCGGAGGCGGGGATTCGCGGGGACCGGCGCCTGCCGGGCACCTACCCCGCGTGCTGCGCCCGAGCGGGCGCCGGCACCCCGAGCGCCTCCGCCAGGTACGGCAGCGCCTCGTCCGCCAGCGCCAGCTCGGGGGCCAGCCGCTTGCCGAGGCCCTCGGCGGTGGCGAGGGCCAGGTTCACCATCGTCATGTGGCTGCTGGCCTGGATGCGGTAGCGGCGCAGGATGTCGAGCATGCGGCCGATCTCGAGCGCCAGCTCGACGTTGCCGAGGCCGCGCTTGCGCATGCGCTCGACGTACTCGCGCATCTCGCGCTCGTAGGCGCCGTAGTCGGGCGTCGCCTTGTGCTCGGCGTTGTCGTAGAAGAGCCGCGCGACGGTGGCCCCGTCGCCGGTCGCGAAGGCGAACAGCAGGCGCGCGTTGGTGAGGCGCTCGCGGTCCCCGACCTCACCCACGAGCCCCAGGTCGAAGAGCGTGATCCGGCCGCCCGGGTCGAAGCGCAGGTTCCCGGGATGGAGGTCGGCGTGCACGAAGCCGTGCAGGAAGATCATCCGGCTCACGCAGCGCATGCCGTTCTGCACGATCCGGTGCAGATCCGCCCCGTGCGCCTCGAGCTCCTCCTCGCGCAGCCCCTCGACGAACTCCATCGTGAGCACCTCGTCGGAGCAGGCGTCGGGGTGGAGGTCGGGGAAGTGGATCTCGGGGTCGTCGGCGAAGTTGGCCTGGAAACGGCGGTTGTGGGCGGCCTCGTTCGTGAGGTGGAGCTGGTGCTCGACGGCGTCGCAGAAGGCCTCGACCGCCCCGGCCAGCGAGACCAGCCGCAGCGAGGGCGCGACGCGCTCCCCGAAGCGTGCGGCGACCAGCAGGATCGCGCGGTCGAGACGCACCTTCTCGAGGATGTCGGGGCGGCGCACCTTCACCGCGACGCGCGCGCCGCCCTCCCGCAACACCGCCTCGTGCACCTGCGCCACCGAGGCAGCAGCCACCGGCGCCGGCTCGAAGCGCGCGAAGACCTCGTCGAGCGGGCGGCCGAGGCTGCGCTCGACCGTCTCGCGCACCTGCACGAAGGGGAAGGGCGGCACCTGGTCGCGCAGGCGCGCCAGCTCCTCGACGACCGGCGGCGGCAGGAGGTCACCGCGCGTCGACGCGATCTGACCCACCTTGATGAAGGTGGCGCCGAGCCGCTCGCAGAGCACCACGTGCGCGCGGGCGAAGGCGCGCAGCCAGCCGTCGCGGCCCTCGTGGCGGCAGCGCCAGGCCTCGCGGGCGAACACCGCGAGGGCGACGGTGCTGCCGGCGACGAGCTGCGCGATCCGGACGACGACGCGCAGCGCGTGGCGGAGCCTGGACGGGGCCTCGGGAGCGGACACGGCTGGCCAGCCTAGCAGGAGCGCCGGGGCCGGGCGTCCCACCTCGACACGGTTTCACGCCGTCCCTAGCCTGCTCGTTCCCCGAGACCCGCGGAGGGTTCGATGCGACCCCGGCTCCTGCTCCTCGCCTGCCTGCTGCCCGCCGCGACCGGCATGCACCCGGTCGCCGAGAACCCCCAATTCCTCACCGACGAGCAGGGCCGCGCGCTGATCCTGCACGGCATCAACGTCTCGAGCTCGACGAAGGACGACCCGCTGCGCATGCCGTGGGTGGAGCAGGCGGACGTCCAGCGGCTCGCCGACGACTTCGGCTTCAACTTCGCGCGCTTCCTGCTCCAGTGGGATGCGCTCGAGCCGGTGGAGGGCGCCTACGACGACGTCTACCTCGACTGGGTCGCCGAGCGCATGCAATGGTTCGCGGACGCCGGGATCTACGTCGTCCTCGACATGCACCAGGACGTGTATGGCAAGACGGACAACCTGGGTCGCGGTCCGATCGGCTACAACGGCGCGCCGCCCTGGGCGTTCCTGAGCGACGGACTCCCCTTCGAGCACAACCCTTCGTTCTGGTTCGGCGACTACCTCGACGAGGCCGTGATGCGGGCCTTCGACCACTTCTGGGACCACGCCGGGCATCCGAACCTGCAGGACCGCTACGCGGCGGCCTGGGCGCACGTGGCCGCCCGCTTCCGCGACACCCCGAACGTGCTCGGCTACGACCTGATGAACGAGCCCTGGGCCGGCACCGCCGTGTACGGAGACCTCGCGGCCTGGGACGCCGGCCCCTACCAGGAGTTCCTCGAGCGCTGCATCGCGGCGATCCGCGTCGAGGACGCCGACGGCTGGATCTTCTTCGAGCCGCGCGCGGCCGGCCCGAACGACGGGCAGCGCTCCTGGATCGGCGTGCTCGACGACCCGCGCCCGGGCGACCCCCGTCTCGCCTACTTCCCGCACTACTACGCCCTCGGCCCCGACGTCGCAGGCGTGTACGACCCGGAGACCGACACCAGCATCGAGCGCTGGACCGCGAGCCGGAAGATCGAGATCGACGCCCAGGTGGCGCCGCTCCTGATCGGGGAGTGGGGCACGGGCCGCCACGTCGAGAACTGGCGCCGCTACCTCGAGGACGCCGCGCGCATGGCCGACCACGCGACCAGCGGCTGGGCCTACTGGGAGTACGGGCTCGGGGGCTGGGGCCCGATCGACGGCGACCGCAGCGAGAACGAGACCGCCGACGTGCTCACGCGCGCCTATCCCCAGCGCGTCGCGGGCACCCCGCGCTTCGTGGACTTCGACCCCGCGACGCGCGTCCTGCGCGTCGAGTTCGACGAGAAGGCGGGCGTCACGGGCGCGACCGAGATCTACGTCCCGGCCGAACGCCACTACCCGGAGGGCTTCGAGCTCGTGACGAGCGATCCCGACGGAACCTGGTCGCAGAGCTGGGACGCCGCGCGCGAGGTGCTCTCCTACCTGGCGGACCCGGGGAGCGCGCAGCACGTCGTCGAGATCCACCCGGCGCCCGAGGCGGGTGCGCTGGCGAGTGGGCTCGCGGCGCTCGCGGCGCTCGCCGCCGCTCGACGCCGCGGCGTCTCCGGGTAGGGTCTGTCGTTCCCGCGAGGGCCCCCCTGCCGGAGGACGAGATGCGCCCCCGACTGCTGTTCCTGGCCGCCCTGCTGCTCGCCGCGACCGGCATGCACCCGGTCGCCGAGAACCCCCGGTTCCTCACCGACGAGCAGGGCCGCGCGCTGATCCTGCACGGCATCAACGTCTCGAACTCGACCAAGGACGACCCGCTGCGGCTCCCCTTCGTCGAGCAGGCCGACGTCCAGCGGCTCGCCGACGACTTCGGCTTCAACTTCGTCCGCTTCCTCCTCCAGTGGGATGCGATCGAGCCGGTGGAAGGCGTCTACGACGACGTCTACCTCGGCTGGGTCGCCGAGCGCATGCAGTGGTTCGCGGACGCCGGGATCTACGTCGTCCTCGACATGCACCAGGACGTGTACGGGAAGATCGACCGCGACGGCCGCTACATCGGCCACAACGGAGCGCCGCCCTGGGCGTTCCTGACCGACGGCCTGCCCTTCGAGCCCCAGCCCTCGTGGTTCCTGGACTACCTGCAGCCGGCGATCCTGCGAGCCTTCGACAACTTCTGGGACCACGCCGGGCACCCGGATCTCCAGGACCGCTACGCCGCGGCCTGGGCGCACGTGGCCGCCCGCTTCCGCGACACCCCGAACGTGCTCGGCTACGACCTGATGAACGAGCCGTGGCCGGGCAGCGCCTTCTTCGGCGACATCGCGGGGTGGGAGGGCGGCGCCTACCAGGAGTTCCTCGAGCGCTGCATCGCCGCGATCCGGACGGTGGACAGCGACGGCTGGATCTTCTACGAGCCCCGCTCGGTCGGCGTCAACGCGGGTCAGCCCTCCTACCTCGGCGTGCTGGACGACGTGCGCGCGGGGGAGCCCCGCCTGGCCTACTTCCCGCACTACTACGCGATCGGCCCCGACGTCACCGGCGTCTGGGACCCGGAGACCGACACCAGCCTCGAGGACTGGGCGGCGAACCGGAAGACCGAGATCGACGCCCAGGTGGCGCCGCTCCTGATCGGCGAGTGGGGCACGGGCCGCGGCGTCGTGAACTGGCGCGGGTACCTCGAGGCGGTGGCGCGCATGGCCGACCACACCGCCAGCGGCTGGGCGTTCTGGGACTACTCGCTCGGGGGCTGGGGCCCGATCGACGGCGAGCGCAACGAGACGGAGACCGCCGACGTGCTCACGCGCGCCTATCCCCAGCGCGTCGCGGGCACGCCGCGCTTCGTGGACTTCGACCCCGCGACGCGCGTGCTGCGGGTCGAGTTCGACGAGAAGCCGGGCGTCACGGGCGCGACCGAGATCTACGTCCCGGCCGGGCGTCACTACCCGGAGGGATTCGAGCTCGTGACGAGCGATCCCGGCGGGAGCTGGTCGCAGAGCTGGGACCCCACGCGCGAGCTGCTCTCCTACGTGGCGGACCCGGAGAGCGCCCAGCACGTGGTCGAGATCCGCCCCGTGCCCGAGGCGGGCGCGCTGGCGGGCGGACTCAGCGCGTGCGCGGTGCTCGGCGTCGCGGCAGCGCGGCGGCGGCGACGGAGGATCGGTGCGGCAGCGATCGGTCTCGCGTTCGGCGCTTCGGGGTGCGCGCTCGACGGCCCGGGCTCCGCACCCCCTGGCGCTCCGCCGAAGCGCGTTCGTCCGCCGGCCCACTACGAGGATCACGAAGGCTACGAAGCGCCCGCGCCCCGCAGCGCGATCGACCACGCCTACGACGACGGCTACTCGCGCGGCTGGGGCGACCGCGAGCAGGGCCGCACGCCGGACTACGAGCGCTGGACCGGCGAGTACGACCGCGGCGGCGAGCCGGGCTTCCGCGCGGGCTACGCCGACGGCTACCAGCGCCGCCCGCATCGCTACGGGGAGGCAGGGCCGGACGTGACGCCCGTCGCGCCCGACTGGCTCGTCGGGGAGTTCACGGGCTGGGACGAGCGTGAGCGCGTCGAGGTCGTCCTCCAGGTGCGGCGCGACGGGGGCGTCCGCCTGGTCGGCGGCGGGCGCGCCCAGGAGGGCGTCTACCGCAACGGCCGCCTCGAGCTGCGCAAGGGCGCCTGGCGCGTCGAGCGCACCCGCAGCGGCCTCGTGATCGCCCCCGAGTGGGACCAGTACGGAAGCGTCGCCCTCACACGGCGTTGATGCCAGCCGCGAGGGCCGTCCCCTGGCGCGCGGGCGATCGCTCCGGCTCCTGCTCGCCGCGCTCGGCGTGCTCGCGTGCGCAGGCGAGGCGCCGGCGCCTCCCGCGCCGCCGTCCGAGCCCCCGCGCGCGACCCTGCGGATCGGGACCAGTGGGGACTACCCGCCGTTCTCGTGGCCGGCCGGCGGCGGCTCCAGCGGGGCGCCGCTCGCAGGCTTCGACGTCGAGCTCGCCGAGCGCCTCGCGGCCGATCAGGGGCTCGCGGTCGAGTGGGTGCGCTTCCGCTGGCCGGAGCTCGAGACGCGCCTGGCCGCCGGCGAGATGGACGTCGCGATGAGCGGCGTCACCTGGCGGCCCTGGCGCGCGGTGGTGGGCTGGATGACGCGCGCGGTCGCGGCCGGGGGGCCCTGCGTGGCCGGCGACCTCACACCTCGCCGTGTCGCCGTGAACCGCGGCGGCGTGCTCGAGCGCTTCGCGCGCCGCCGCTTCCCGGACGCCGTGATCCACGCGCTCGACGACAACCGCGCGCTCGGCGCGGCGCTCGCCGAGGGGCGCGCCGACGCCGTCGTCACCGACTCCTTCGAGCGCGCCTGGCTCGGGCTCCCGCCCGCGGCGCCGCTGCGCTGCGAGCCGCCCGCCGACCGCAAGGTGCTCTGGGTGGCGCCGGCGCGCGCTGCCGAGCTGGGCCCGCGCCTCGATGCCTGGCTCGGCGCACACGAGGAGGAGCTGCGCGCGCTGCGGGCGCGCTGGCTGGGCGGCCCGGCGCCGCGCAGCGAGCTCGACCACCTGCTCGACCTCCTCGCCCGCCGGCTCGCGTACATGCCGGCGGTGGCGGCCTGGAAGCAAGCGCGGGGGCTCCCGATCCGCGACCCGGCGCGCGAGCGGGTCGTGCTCGACGCGGCGCGCGCGGCCGCCGCCGCGGCCGGGCTCGACCCCGGGACGGCGGGGCGCCTGTTCGCGCTCCAGATCGAGGTCGCGAAGGCGATCCAGGCGGGCCGGCCGGCGCACGCGCCGGAGGGGCCGGCGCTCGACCTCGCGACCCAGATCCGCCCCGAGCTCGAGCGGCTCGGCGCGCGCATCGTCGGGGCCGCGGCGCGGCTCGTCCCGCTCGACGCGGCGGCGCTCGACGCCGCGGACTGGACGTCCCTGCGCGCGCAGCTCGACGCCGCGGGCTGCGCGCGCCTGCGCGAGGCGCTGCTCGGGCTGCGGCCCGCCGGAGGCGGCTAGCCGTGCCGCGGCGTCGCGCGCGGGCGCTCGCGCCCCTGGCGCTCGCCGCCCTGTCGGTCGTGGCGCCCGCGCCGGCGGGGGCGCGCGACGGCGCGGATCTGCGCGCCGGCGGCGCGCAGCCGGGCGTCCCGCGCTTCCAGGACGCAACCCCAGGCGGCCCGCGCTTCCAGGACGCGCAGCCCGCGGGCCCGAGCGTCGAGGAGCGGCTCGAGGAGATCCGCCGCCGCCTGGCCGCCGTCCTCGAGTATCCCCCCATCGCCCGCCGCCTCGAGCTCGAGGGCACCGCCTGGCTGCGCTTCGAGGTCGACCGCGCCGGGGTGGCCCACGCGGTCGAGCTCGCCCGCTCCTCGGGCCACGACGTCCTCGACCGCGCGGCGCTCCGCACCGTCGGGCGCGCGGGCCCGCTGCCCTGGGTCTACGGGCGCATCGAGGTGCCGGTCCGCTTCGCGCTCGACGATCCCCCTCCCTGAGGTGGTAGAGTGGCGCCGATGGCCGCGCCCCCGAGTCCCGTCCGTGCGCCGCCCGAGGACGAGCGCCCCGGCCGCTACCACGCCTTCCTCTTCGTCCTGCTCTCCACCGCGACGCTCTTCGACGGCTTCGACGCCGCCATGATGACCTTCGCGGCACCCGACGTGCGCAAGACCCTCGGCATCTCGCTCGGCGAGTGGAGCACGATCTACGGGCTGTGCCGGCTCGGCATGATCGCGTCGTTCTTCTTCCTGCTCCAGGCCGACCGCTTCGGCCGCCGTACGATGATGATGCTCACGGTGGTCGGCTTCACGCTGGCCACCGGCATGACCGCGCTCGCCGACGACAAGGTGGAGTTCGCGCTCTGCCAGTTCCTCGCCCGGCTCTTCCTCACCGCCGAGTACGCGCTCGCGATCATCATGGTGGGCGAGGAGTTCCCGACGCGCTGGCGCGGGCGCGCGATCGCGGTGCTCACGAGCTTCGCGACGCTCGGCGTCGTGGTGATGGCGAAGGTGCAGCCCTTCGTGCTGCTCGAGGACGGCGCCGCCGGCAACCTGCTGCACGACAGCGGAGTCGGCGTCGTCGCGTGGCTGCAAGGGCTCGCCGGGCGGCCCGCCGACGGCGCCTCCTGGCGCGTCCTCTACGCACTCGGCGTGCTGCCGCTCGCCGTCGTCTTCGCGCTGCGCCTCGGGATGCGCGAGACGCGCCGCTTCGAGCAGGTGCGCGCCGCGGCGCCGGCGATCTCGTGGCGCCAGCACCTTGCCCACGCGCGCATCCCGTGGCAGCCCCGCTACCGGCGCCGGACCCTGATCGTCGCGCTGCTCTGGAACTGCGTGCACCTGGTGGTCGCACCGGCCGTCGCGTTCTGGATGATCTACGCGCGCGAGCAGCTCGGGATGAGCCCGGCGCGCGCGGGCGACATCGTGTTCTGGGGCTACGCGGTCGGCGTGCTCGGGCACGTGGCCGGCGGTGTCCTGATCGACCGGATCGGCCGCAAGGGGACCTGCGCCGCCTTCTACGTCCTCGGCGCCATCGGGATCACCTTCCTGTTCCAGACCACGACGATCTTCGGCCAGTACGTCTGGCACATCTTCACGGTCTTCTGCTTCCTGGCCGCGATCACCGCCACCCACGTCTACGCCTCGGAGCTCTTCCCGACCGAGATCCGCGCCACCGGCTACGGCTGGACCACGAACCTGTTCGGACGGGTCACCGAGGTGGTCGTGCCGCTGCTGGTCGGCACCTTCATCACGGCGCTCGGGATCTCGTGGTCGGTGACGGTGGTGGCCTTCGGGCCGATCCTCGGTGCGCTGATCGTGCTCAAGTGGGCGCCCGAGACGAAGGGGCTCACGCTCGAGCAGATCGAGGCGGCGCTGGCACCCGGGCCGGCACCGCTCGTGACGGTCGCCGCCCGCCATCCGGCCCCCGTGGCCGGCGGTGCAGGACCCGGCGGCGCGTGACCCGGCTCGACGCGCCAGCCGGGCCCGTCGGGTCCGGCGCCCTGCGCTCGGGCGGTCGCGAGCCGGTCGCGCAGCCCCCGGCGGCTCGGCCTCCGCCACCTCAGGTCTCGGCGGTGTAGGGCGGCGCCGGGTCGTACTGGATGAAGCGCTGCACGGCGCGCGCGTGGGCCGGGCCGTGGAGCTGCCCCACCAGCCAGAGCGCCATGTCGATGCCCGCCGACACGCCGGCCGCCGTGACGAGGCGGCCGTCGCGCACGTAGCGCACCTGCTCGAGCACCTCGATCTCGCCGCGCTCGCGCAGCGCCGGCACGAAGGCCCAGTGCGTGGTGACGCGCTTGCCGCGCGCGAGGCCGGCCTCGTGCAGGAGCAGGGCTCCCGTACACACGCTCGTGACCCAGGCGCAGGGCTCCGCGGCCTTGCGCAGCCAATCGATCAGCGCCGGGTTCGCGACCTCGCGCCGGGTGCCCTGGCCGCCGGGCACGAGCACGATGTCGAGGGGAGGCGCGTCGGCGAAGCGGTGATCGGGCAGCACGCGCAGGCCCTTGGCGGCGCGCACGGGCTCCGCTCGCTCGGCGATCGTGACGACGCGGTCGCCCAGCCCGGGCCCGAAGCTCGCGGCGGCGGCGAGCACCTCCCAGGGGCCCGCGAAGTCGAGCTCCTCGACGTCGGGGAAGAGCAGGATGCCGGTCGTGTTCGCCATGTCGATCCCTCCTCCTGGCTTCGGATGCTGCCATTCCGGCTGGTCCCGCGCCGCGCCGAGGGACCCCGGCTTCCCAGAGTCGTGGCTCAGGCCGCCGGGCCGGCGCGCCGAAGGGACCGGACATGACGATGCCCGCGTGGCTCGGAGCCTCGTTCCTGATCGGCGTCGGCCTGGGCGCGCTCGCCGTGGCGCGCCAGGGCTGGCGCAGGGGCGAGCTGCCGGCGGGATCGCGCGGGCTCTCGGCCTACCGGCCGCGCCGCGACGAGCAGCCCGCTGCCTTCCACTTCTTCCTTGCGCTCTACGTCGCGATGGGCGTCGCGGCCGTGCTCTACGGCCTGGCGATGGCCGCCGGCGCGGTGCCGCCGCTGCCGCTGCGCTAGACGGCCTCCCGGCGCGCCCCGGAGTGGACGCCCCGGGCCCGATCCCCGATCGTCCGGCATGGCCGACGTCGTCCTCCTCCCCGGCCGCGATCGCTCGGTGCGCCGGCGCCACCCCTGGGTGCTGTCGGGCGCGGTGGCGCGGCTCGAGGGAGCGGCCGAGCCGGGCGCGTGGGTCCGCGTCGTCTCCGCCGAGGGCGAGGCGCTCGGCCACGGCCACTGGTCGCCCCACTCGCAGATCCGGGTGCGGCTGCTCGCGTTCGCCAAGGACGCCGCGGGCGACGAGCTCGTCGCGGCGCGGATCGCGGAGGCCGTCGCGCGGCGTGGCGCGGATCCGCTGCTCGCCGGCACCGACGCGGTCCGTCTCGTGAACGCCGAGGGCGACGGGCTGCCCGGCCTCGTCGCGGACCGCTACGGCGACCTCGTCGTGGCGCGGCTCGCGACCGCGGGCATGGAGGCGCGCCGGGCGCTGGTGGCGGAGGCGCTGCGCGCGGCGACCGGCGCGGCGGCCGGCTTCGAGCGGCCCGACGCGGCTGCCGCCCGGCGCGAGGGGATGGCCGCGCACCAGGGGCCGCTCTGGGGCGCGCCGCCGGCGGCGCCGGTCGCGATCACCGAGCGCGGGCGGGGCTACCTCGTCGACGCGGCCGGCGGGCAGAAGACCGGCTTCTACCTCGACCAGCGCGATGCGCGCGACCTCGTCGAGCGCCTCGCGCGCGGCCGCCGCGCCCTCGACCTCTTCGCCTACACGGGTGGCTTCGCGGTGGCCGCTGCTCGCGGCGGCGCGGCCTCGCTCACGGTCGTCGACAGCTCGGCGGACGCGCTCGCGCTGGCCGCCCGCAACCTCGCGCCGTGGTCACCCGCGCTGCCGTGCCGCCTCGAGCGCGACGACGCCTTCCGCTTCCTGCGCCGCGACGGCGAGCGCTACGACCTCGTGGTCGTGGACCCGCCGCCCCTCGCGCGCCGCGCGGGCGACGTCGAGCGCGCGGCGCGCGCCTACAAGGACGCGCTGCTCGGCGCGCTGCGGCTGGCGGCGCCGGGCGCGCTGCTCCTCGCGTTCTCGTGCTCGCATCACGTCGGGCCGGAGCTCTTCCGCAAGATCGCCTTCGGCGCCTCGCTCGACGCCGGCCGCCCGCTCGCGGTGCAGGCCGAGCTCGGCGCGCCGAGCGACCACCCGGTGGCCCTCGACCATCCCGAAGGCCGCTATCTGACGGGGCTCCTGCTGCGGGGCTGAGCGGCTCGCCAGCGCGGGGACGGGCGCGTCCCGCGCCGGCTCAGCGTTGCCACAGGATCCAGGGCGCCTCGAGCGGGACGCGGGCGAGCGGGTGGTGGGGCACGAGGCGCGGGGTGTAGTCGCCGGCCGGACGCAGGGCCGGCACCCGTCCCCGGTATTCGTAGCTGCCGTCCGGGCGCCGTTCGCGCGCCATCGGCGCAAGGGCAGGCTCGCCGCCGGACGGATCGGCGTAGAGCTCGACGCGCACGGCCTCGGGATCGAGCCCGCCGAGCTCGAGCGGGATCGCGAAGTGATGGCGGCCGTCCCGGGTCTCGACGCGCAGCGCCCCGAAGCGCACGTCCCGCCAGTGCTCGGCGAGCCGCCGCTGCCAGGCGCGCAGGCCGGCCCCGGCCGCGCCCTTGTCCGCCGCCCGCGCCCGGTAGCCCTCGGCCGCGGGCAGGTAGTGCTGCTCGGTGTACTCGCGGACGACGCGATTGGCCGAGAAGCGCGGCGTGAGCCGGGCCATGCTCTCCCGCATCCGGGCCACCCAGCGCTGCGGGATCCCGCGCTCGTCGCGGTCGTAGAAGGCCGGCACGACCTCGCCTTCGAGCAGCGCGTAGAGCGCCTGCGCCTCCGCGGCGTCCCACGCGGGGTCGTCGCCGTGCTCGCGCCCGTCGCCGAGCGCCCAGCCGACCTCGGGCGCGTACGCCTCCGCCCACCAGCCGTCGAGCTCCGAGAGATTGAGGCCGCCGTTCACCAGCACCTTCATGCCGCTCGTGCCGCTGGCCTCCCAGGGGCGGCGGGGCGTGTTGATCCAGAGGTCGGCGCCCTGCACGAGATGCTCGGCCAGGAGCAGGTCGTAGTCCGGCAGGAAGACCGCGCGTCCCTGGACCTCCGGGCGCCGGAGGAACCCGAACCAGCGGCGGATCATCGCCTGGCCAGGCTCGTCCGCGGGGTGGGCCTTGCCGGCGAGGACGAGCTGCACCGGCCGGTCGCGGTCGGTCAGGATCCGCAGCAGCCGCTCCGGATCGTGGAGCAGCAGGGTCGGGCGCTTGTAGGTGGCGAAGCGGCGCGCGAAGGCGAGCGTGAGCGTGTCGGGATCGAGGCAGCGCCGCGCCAGATCCTGCTCCGCCGCGGGTGCCCCCCTCGCGGCCAGCTCGTACCCGGCGCGCTCGCGTGCGAAGGCGACCAGGTCCGCACGCGACTGGCGACGCATCGCCCACAGCTCGTCGTCCGGTGCAGAGCGGATGTCGCGCGCCACGCCTTCCATCGTGCCGCGCCAGCGCTCGGCGCCGCAGGCCGTGGTCCAGAGCGCGTCGGCCTCGGGGGAATCCCAGGTCGGCGTGTGCACGCCGTTGGTCACGTGCCCGACCGGCACCTCGGCCTCCGGCCAGCGCGGGAACAGGTCCTGGAACAGCCGCCGGCTCACGGCGCCGTGCAGGCGGCTCACGCCGTTCACCGCCGCGCTCCCGCGGATCGCGAGGTAGGCCATGTTGAAGGGCTCGTGGGCGTCGCCGGGATCGCGCCGGCCGAGCGCGAGCAGCTCCCGAAGCGGAATCCCGAGCTCCTCCTCGGCGTAACGCCGCAGGGCCCGGTCGATCAGGTCCGGCTCGAAGCGGTCGAAGCCCGCGGCGACCGGCGTGTGCGTGGTGAAGAGGTTGCCGGCGCGCGTGACCGCGAGCGCGACGTCGAAGGGCTGCCCGCTGTCCTCCATGAAGGCCCGGGCGCGCTCGAGCACGGCGAAGGCGGCGTGCCCTTCGTTCAGGTGACAGACCTCGGGCTCGAGGCCCAGCGCGCGCAGCAGGCGCCAGCCGCCGATCCCGAGCAGCAGCTCCTGCCGGAGCCGCTGCTCGACCCCGCCACCGTAGAGCTCGCTCGTGATGCCGCGGTAGGCCGGCGGGTTCGCCGGGTCGTTGCTGTCGAGGAGGTAGAGCCGCCGGCGCCCGACTCGGACCTGCCAGGCCCGGAGCCGGAGCTGGAAGCCGGGGAGCTCGATGGGCAGGCGCAGCCACTCGCCGGTCTCGTCGCGCACCGGCGTGATCGGGAGCTGGCCCGGGTCGTTGAACGGGTAGAGCTCCTCCTGGTCCCCGTCCGCGGAGACGATCTGGCGGAAGTAGCCCCGCTGGTACAGGAGGCCGACGCCGACCACGGGGACTGCGAGGTCGCTCGCGGCCTTGAGCTGGTCGCCGGCGACGTTGCCGAGGCCGCCCGAGTAGACGGGCAGGGCTTCGCTCAGCGCGAACTCCATGCAGAAGTACGCGACACGCTGGAGGGGCGCGCCGGCGTGCCGGCTCGGGAACCAGCCCTGCGCATCGAAGTAGGCGCGCTGCTGGTCGCGCAGGCGCGCGACGCGCGCCTGGAAGGAGGGCTGCGCCAGGAGCGCGTGCAGCCGCGCCTGGGAGGCCGTCTGCAGGACCACCAGCGGGTTGTGCGTCGCCGCCCAGAGCCCCGGGTCGATCGCGGCCCAGAGCTCGTCGCCGCTGTGCTCCCAGGACCAGCGCAGGTCGAGCGCGAGCCCGGCCAGCGCCTCCACCCCGTCTTCCGTTGCGCCGTCCGTCGCGGTGCCCATCGCGCCGCCCTTCCCGTTGTCCATCGCGCCGAGGCTAGCCGCGCGGCGCCCGTGGGCTACACCTCGCGCTGCCCTCGCCGCCGCGGTGCCGGCGAGGATCCAGCGCCGGAGGAGGTGGGCCGTGGTCGGATACGTGACGAACATCGAGCGCGACACGCTCGCGAACCAGGACTATCGCCGCGTGCTCTTCACGGGACGCCATACGCAGCTCGTCCTGATGACGCTCCAGCCGGGAGACGAGATCGGCCTCGAGGTCCACGAGGAGCACGATCAGTTCATCCGGGTCGAGGCCGGGACCGGCCAGGTCGTGCTGAACGGAGAGGAGCACCGCCTCGCCGACGGCGTCGCCGTGGTGATCCCGGCAGGCGTCGAGCACAACGTCGTCAACACGTCGCCGGACCAGCCGCTGCGGCTCTACACGCTCTACAGCCCGCCGGAGCACCCGGACGGAACGCGCCACCGGACCAAGGCCGACGAGCCGGCGGGACACTGAGCGAAGCGGCGGGAGGTGACGGCAGGCGGTCTCGAGGCGGCCTTCGAGCGGGCCCGCGCCTTCGCGGCGGCGGCGCGCGAGGGCGATCCGCTCGAGCGGGCGCGCCTCGCGCAGCTCCTCGGCGAGGCGCCGCCCGAGGCGCTCCTTGCGGTCCTGCCCGCCGCGGACACGCCCGCCGCCGCCCTGCGCGCCCTCGCGCTCCTCGCCGAGGCGGGTGCCCTCGACCGGTCGGCGGCGGACCCGGCGGTGCGCGCCATCGAGGCCGCGCAGCGCAGCGACGGCGCCTTCGCCGCCGGGGGCGCGGGCGAGCAGGCGGCGCTCGTCACGACCGGCATCGCGGCCGGGCTGCTGGCCCGCAGCGCCTTCGCGCGGCCGGCGCCGCTGCGCCGCGCGGGCGCCTGGCTCTCGGCGCGCTGGGCCCCCGAGCGGGTGAAGGACGGCGACTTCGGGCGCCTCGCGGCCTACGCCGGCTGGCTCGCGAACGCGAACCCGGAGATCGCCGACGCGGCCCTCCAATGGTGCGGGCGCGAGTGGGAGCGCGGCTTCCGCAGCGGCCGGCTCGGCGCCGCGCAAGCGGCCCGCGTGCTCCTGCTCGCCGACGCGCCGACCCTTCCCGGCGCGCGCCTCGCGCCGGGCGAGATCGCGCCGGCCCTGCTCGCCGCGCAGGAGGGCGACGGCGGCTGGCCGGCCGCAGGCGGCGGCGATCGCGTCGCCGCGACGGCGGAGGCCCTCGCGGCGCTGCGCCACCTCGCCCGCTGGCGCCGTCCGTAGTAGTCTGCCCGGCCGCCTTCCCGAGCCCCGGAGACCGCATGCTGAACCTCGCCGCCCTCCACGAAGCCATCGCCGCGGCCGTGCCCGATCGCGAGTGCATCCTGTTCCGCGACCGCCGCCTCTCCTACGCCGACGTCACCGACCGCACGCGGCGCCTCGCCGCGGTGCTGCGCGCGCACGGGCTCGGCTGCCACGCGGAGCGCGCCTCCCTCCCGAACCACGAGAGCGGCCAGGACCACGTGGCGCTCTACCTCTTCAACGGCAACGAGTACCTGGAGGGGATGCTCGGCGCCTACAAGGCGCGCTGCGCGCCCTTCAACGTGAACTACCGCTACGTCGACGAGGAGCTGCTCTACCTCTTCGACAACGCCGACGCGCGCGCGGTGCTCTACCACGCGAGCTTCGCCCCGACCCTCGCGCGCCTGCGCGAGCGGCTGCCGAAGGTGAAGCTCTGGCTGCAGGTGGGCGACGAATCCGGGGAGGCGCTGCTGCCCGGCGCGCTCGACTACGAGACCGCGCTCGCCGCCGCGAAGCCCGAGCCGCCCCAGGGCCTCTCGCCCGACGACCTCTACATCCTCTACACCGGCGGCACGACCGGGATGCCGAAGGGCGTGCTCTGGCGCCAGGAGGACATCTTCCGCGCCGCGATGGGCGGGCCCTTCCCGCCCGCCACGCTCGAGGAGGCGGTGGCGCGCGCGCAGGCCGGCAGCGTGCGCTCGCTGCCGGCGCCGCCCTTCATGCACGGCGCCGCGCACTGGGTGGCCTTCAACATCTTCGCGGCGGGCGGCACGGTGGTGGTGCAGTCGAAGCCGCGCAGCCTCGACCCCGACGACATCTGGGCGACCATCGAGCGCGAGAAGGTGAACCTGCTCACGATCGTGGGCGACGCCTTCGGCCGGCCCCTGGTCGACCAGCTCGGGCGCAAGACCTACGACCTCTCCTCGTTCGCGTTGCTCACCTCCGGCGGCGCGATCCTGACCGCCGCGCTGAAGGACGAGTTCCTGGCGCGCCTCCCGAGCCTCCGGATCCTCGACGCGCTCGGCTCCTCGGAGAGTGGCGCGCAGGCTGCCCAGTTCTCCGAGGGCGGCAAGAAGGCCTCCACCGGCGACTTCGCGCTCTCCTCCGGCAACGTGGTCCTGAAGGACGACCTCTCGGGGCTCGTCGAGCAGGGCTCGGACGAGATCGGCTGGCTCGCCCGCGAGGGCCACATCCCGCTCGGCTACCTGAAGGACGCCGGGAAGACCGCGACGACCTTCCCGGTGGTGGGCGGCCGGCGCTACGCCGTGCCCGGCGACCGCGCGCAGGTCGGGCCCGACGGCGTCCTCAAGCTGCTCGGCCGCGACTCGGTGTGCATCAACTCGGGCGGCGAGAAGATCTTCGCCGAGGAGGTGGAGCACGCCCTCAAGCACCACCCCGGCGTCTACGACTGCGTGGTCGTCGGTACGCCGAGCGAGCGCTGGGGGCAGCAGGTAACGGCGCTCGTGAAGCTGCGCCCGGGCCACGCGGCCGACGAGACGGCGCTGCGCGCCGCCGCCGCGGAGCACGTCGCGCACTACAAGCTCCCGAAGGCCTTCGTGTTCGTCGACGAGATGGTGCGTGCGCCGAGCGGGAAGGCCGACTACCGGTGGGCGAAGCAGCGCGCGCTGGAGGAGCTCGGGGAGCGGGCTGCCCGCGCCTAGCCCTTCAGCGCGGCGGCGAAGGCGCGGATCCGCGCGGCGTTGGCACCGAGGTCGCCCTGGCCGTCGCGCGACTTCGAGCGCAGGTCCACCACGCTGCCGCCGTCGGCGGGACGCACCCGGACCGCGACGTCGTCGACGAAGCGGAACAGGCGCGACACCGCTCGCGCCTCGAGGATGCCGCGAGCAGGATCGACGAGCGTCACCTCCCAGCCGAGCGCGCGGGCGGTCTCCTGGGCGCGCGCGAAGGCCTCGGCCGGCGCGAGCCCGAGCCGGATCGGGGCCAGGTCCGGGTAGGCCGCGCGCTGGATCGCGGCGAACTCGGCGGGATAGGCCATGTCCCGCCCGCGGTTCGCCGCCTCGCCGGCCGCGGCCTCGAAGGTGGGGGGATCGTCGGGGCTCGTCGTGACGTCGTTGATGCGCGGCGCGCCGCGCCCCGGGAGCGCGCCGGCGAGGAGCGCCGCGAGCACGGCGGCCCCGGCCGCAACCGCGAACCAGGCGAGCCGCCGGCCGGGCCGGCCGCCGCGCGTCGCGCGCAGCCCGAAGCCGCCGAGCACGAGGCCGGCGAGCGCGAGGAGCGCTCCGAGCGCGAAGGTCGCGAAGCCGGTGAGGGGCCGCACGAGGGCGAGGTGCGCGAGGAGCGGGCCCGCGACCGCCAGCGTGACGCCGGCGTCGGCCGCTCCGGCGGCGAGGACGGCAAGGGCCGAGGGGCGTCGATCGTCGGGCACGCGGGCTCCTCCGTGGCCGGCGCCCGCGCACGATACCACGGCGTCGCGGGGCCTCGCGCCCGCTCCGATCGGAGGGCTTCGCGGGCTGTTACCCTGCGGCGTTTCCACGGTCCGGAAGGGAGGGCGACACCGATGGCGGACGAGCTCGTACGATCGGAGCGCCGGGGGGCGGGTGGGGCGGTCGCGCTCCTGACCCTCGACCGGCCCGCGGCGCTGAACGCCCTCGACCGCGCCACGCTCGAGCGGCTGCGCGCGCGCGTCGCGGAGCTCGCGGCCGACGGCAGCGTGCGCGCGGTGGTCGTGACCGGGGCGGGTCGTGCCTTCGCGGCCGGCGCCGACATCGCCGGGATGCGGCGGCTCGGGCCGGTCGAGGCGGAGGCCTTCAGCCGGCTCGGGCACGAGACCTTCGCGTCGCTCGAAGCGCTCCCGGTGCCCACCCTCGCCGCCGTGAACGGCTTCGCGCTCGGCGGCGGCTGCGAGCTGGCGCTCGCCTGCGACTGGATCTACGCCTCCGCGAAGGCGCGCTTCGGGCAGCCCGAGGTGAACCTGGGTCTCCTGCCCGGCTTCGGCGGCACGAGCCGGCTCGTGCGCCGCGTGGGGCCCGCGTGGACGAAGGAGCTGGTCCTCGGCGGCGAGCCGATCGACGCCGACACCGCGCTGCGCATCGGCCTCGCGAACCGCGTCTTCGAGCCGGACGCACTCGTCGCGGCCGCCGTCGCGGCCGGCGAGCGGATCGCGGCGAAGGGCCCCGTCGCGGTCGCGCTCGCCAAGCGCGTCCTGCAGGAGGCGCAGGACGCCGACCTGCGGGTCGCCCACGCCCTCGAGCAGCAGGCCTTCGGCCTCGTCTTCGCGAGCGAGGACCACGCCGAGGGGATGGACGCCTTCCTCGAGAAGCGCGACGCGAAGTTCCGGGGCCGCTAAGCTCGGCCCCCGTGAGCGGTCCCTCGCGCGACGCCATCGTCACCGGGCTGCGTAGAGCGGGTGCTCGCTTCGCCTTCGTGCACGGCTCGCGCGCGACGGGGACGGCGCGCCCGGACTCCGACCTCGACGTGGCCGCTTGGTGGCCCGGCGCCGCCCCGGCGCCTTGGGACCTGAGCCTGCCCGACGGCGTGGACCTGCTGGTCCTGAACGGAGCGCCGCTCGAGCTGGCCGGCCGCGTCGCGCTTCACGGCGAGCTGCTCTTCGACGACGACCCGCCGGCCCGGGTGGCCTGGCAGGCGCAGACCCGGCTCGTCTACCTCGACGAGGAGGACCGCCAGCGCGCGCTCGACCGGATCTTCTTCGAGGAGCGCGCGGGTGGTCGATGAGCGGCGCGTCCGGCGGCTCCTCCAGCGGGTGAGCGAAGATCTCGGGTGGCTGCGCGGGCGTGCGAGCGAGGACCGCGCCGCGCTCAGCGCCGACGCCGACCGGCTCGCGGCGTTGAAGTACCGCTTCGTCACCGCGATCGAGGGCTGCCTGAACGTGGCGCAGCACCTGTGCGCGTCCGAGGGCTGGGGGCCGCCGGCGAGCAACGCCGAGGCGTTGCGGCTGCTCGGCAGGCACCAGGTGCTCGAGGCGGCGCGGAGAGGGATGGCGCGTCGCTACGCGGTGTAGCCCCCGACGTAGGGCAGCCGCGCCGCGGTCGCCTCGATCGCGTCGCCCGCGGCCAGCAGCACGGCGGTAGCGTCCCAGGCGCCCTCCACGAGCTGGCGGCGCGCGCCGTCGGGCATCGCGACGGCCTGTGCGCCGAGCTTCGAGGCGAGCGTGCCCTTGGCGAGGTCGAGGACCAGTTCCTGGCGCGGGTCGAGCTCCACCGACTCCATCAGCCTCGTGAGCTCGGCGCGCGGCAGGGTCACGCACGGCAGCCCGAGCGCCACGCAGTTGCCGAAGAAGATCTCGGCGAACGACTCGCCGACGAAGGCCTGGAAGCCGAAACGCCAGAGCGCCTGCGGCGCGTGCTCGCGCGAGGAGCCGCAGCCGAAGTTGCGTCCGACGAGCAGGAGGCGGGCGCCCGCGAAGCGCGGGTCGTCGAGCGGGTGGTTGCCCTTGGCCTGGAGGCGGTCGTCCTCGAAGGCGTGCGCGCCGACCTCGTCGAAGGTGACGCAGCGCAGGAAGCGCGCCGGGATGATCCGGTCGGTGTCGATGTCGTCGCCGCGCAGCACGCAGCCGCGGCCCTCGACGCGAACGACCCGGGCGTCCGAACTCATCCCAGCACCTCGCGGACGTCGACGACGTGGCCCCGGATCGCGGCCGCCGCCACCATCGCCGGCGACATCAGGAGCGTACGGCCGGTCGGCGAGCCCTGGCGGCCCTTGAAGTTGCGGTTGCTGGTCGAGGCGCAGAGCTCGCGGCCGCGCAGCTTGTCGGGGTTCATGGCGAGGCACATCGAGCAGCCGGGCTCGCGCCAGTCGAAGCCGGCGGCGCGGAAGATCTCGGGCAGGCCCTCGGCCTCGGCCTGGCGCTGCACCTCCTGCGAGCCGGGCACCACGAAGGTGCGCACGCCGGGCGCCACGCGCCCGAGCTGCGCCACGCGGGCGGCCTCGCGCAGGTCGGAGATCCGGCCGTTCGTGCACGAGCCGATGAAGGCGACGTCGATCTTGACGCCCGCGATCGGCTCGCCGGGCCTCAGCTCCATGAAGCCGAGCGCCTCCTCGACGCCGGCGCGCTCCTCGGCGGGCAGGTCGGCGGGGAAGGGGACGCGCTCGTCCACGGCCACCGCCTGGCCGGGGGTGATGCCGTAGGTGACGGTCGGCGCGAGCGCGTGGCCCTCGATCTCGACGCGGTCGGCGTAGGCCGCACCGGGGTCGCTCGCGATCGCGCGCCACCAGGCGACGGCGCGCTCGAAGGCCGCCCCGGCGGGCGCGTACTCGCGCCCCTGGAGGTACGCGAAGGTGGTCTCGTCGGGGTTCACGTAGCCGCAGCGCGCGCCGCCCTCGATCGACATGTTGCACACGGTCATGCGCTCCTCGAGCGTCATCGCGTCGACGACCGGGCCCGCGTACTCGTAGGCGTAGCCGATCCCGCCCTTCACGCCGAGCCGGCGGATGATGGTCAGGATCACGTCCTTCGCGTAGACGCCGGGCGCGAGCTTGCCCGTCACCTCGATGCGCCGGACCTTCGGCCGCGCGAGCGCGAGGCACTGGGTGGCGAGCACGTCGCGCACCTGGCTCGTGCCGATCCCGAACGCCACCGCGCCGAAGGCGCCGTGGGTCGAGGTGTGGGAGTCGCCGCAGGCGATCGTCAGGCCGGGCTGGGTGAGCCCGAGCTCCGGCCCGATCACGTGCACGATCCCCTGCCGGCCGCTGCCCGGCCCGAAGAAGGCGATCCCGTGCTCGGCGCAGTTGCGCTCGAGGTGCTGGAGCATCTCCTCGGCGAGCGGGTCTCCGAGCGGCCGCCGCTGGGAATCGGTCGGGATGATGTGGTCGACGGTCGCGAAGGTGCGCTTCGGGAAGCGCACCCCGAGCCGGGCCTCGCGCAGGGCGGCGAAGGCCTGCGGGCTCGTGACCTCGTGGATCAGGTGCAGGCCGATGAAGAGCTGCGTCTGCCCGCCCGGCAGCTCGCGGACGGTGTGGGCGTCCCAGACCTTGTCGAGGAGGCTTCGGGGCATGGAGCGGTGGGGATAGCACTCCGGGGAAGGGCTCGTGAAGCAGGCAGCGCCTCGCGCGCGCCGCTACGGTGCGCGGCCATGAACCTGGTCCACACCGCCTACGTCCCCGAGGGAGACGGCCCGTTTCCCACCATCCTCGCGATCCACGGCTTCGGCGCGAGCGCCAACGACCTGCTCGGGCTCGCCCCGTTCCTGCGCGGCGGCGAGGCGTTGATGGTCTGCCCGCAGGGCCCGGTGGGCGTCGGGATGCCGGACCGGCCGGGGGTCGTGATCGGCTGGGCGTGGTTCCCGCTGGCCGGCGGCCGCGAGCCCGACCCGAGCGAGGTGGGGAGGGCGGCCCGCGCGCTCGAGGCCTTCGTCGACCAGGCGCTCGAGCGCTATCCGGCCGACCGGCGCAAGGTCCTGCTGCTCGGCTTCAGCCAGGGCGGCGTCATGGCCTACGACCTCTTCCTGCGCCGCCCCGAGCGCTTCGCGGGGCTCGCGGCGCTCTCCTCGTGGCTGCCGCCCGAGCTGGCCGCGCAGGCCCCGCCGGCCGATGCGCACAAGAACCTCCCGGTGCTCGTCGTGCACGGCAGCGACGACCCGATGATCCCGGTCGCGCGCGCCCAGGAGTCGCGCGACGCGCTGCTCTCCTACGGCGTGTCGCTCACCTACCGCGAGCTCGGCATGGGGCACGAGATCTCCCCCGACGCGCTGCGCGCGCTCGTCGAGTGGATCGAGGAGAAGGTCTTCGGCCTGATCCAGCTCGCCTGAGCGGCGCGCCTGCTAGCCTTCCGGACCTCGGGGTGTAGCTCAGCGGCTAGAGCCGGAACTTTGGGGGTTCCGCGTCGTGGGTTCGAATCCCACCACCCCGACCATCCCCTCGCGGAGCGGCTCTTCCGGACCGATCGCGAGCCGCTCAGCGGGGGCGGCGCAGGTCGGCCGTGCTGCCGCGCCGCTCGAAGTCGATGCCGCCCCACGAGCCGGCGAGGAAGATCCGGCCCGTGAGCTCGTAGTCGAGCTCGCTCTGGCCCGCCTCCTCCCGGATCCCGAGCGCGACCACCTGGTTCACGAGGTCGAGCAGGGTCGTGGTGGCGGTCACCGGCACCACGACCTCGCCGAGGCGGGGCAGCACGGCCTCGACCTCGGCCTGGCCCGACGCGAGGCGCTCGCCGTTCACGAGCAGCCGGAAGCGGATCCCGTCGATCCGGTAGGCGCGCTGGTTCGGGTTGCGCAGGCGCAGGTCCACCCGCAGCCGGTGCTCGAAGGCCGTGCTCGGCAACGGCGTGAGCCCGGCCAGGTTCACCTCGATCGGCTCCGCGCCGACGCCGAGCGACGCGCAGCCGGGAGCGCCGGCGCCGGCGAGCCCGGCGAGCGCGGCCGTGAGCACCAGCGCGGCGGATCGTCTTCGCAGCCCTCGTCCCATCCGAGCAGCTCCTCGTGGCACGGCGCCGGCGCAGTCTAGCCCCCGCGGGCGTTGCCCGGTCGCGACGGAGCGGTATCGTCGGACTCCCTCTTCGACCCTTCCGCGGAGCCGCGATGACGCCCCCCTCTCCCGCGCTGCGCGCGCGCATCGAACACACGATCCGCTTCCTCGCGATCGACGCGGTCGAGCGCGCGAAGAGCGGGCATCCCGGCGCGCCGATGGGGCTCGCGGCCGCGGCCTTCGAGCTCTGGGACCAGCACCTGCGCTTCGACCCGGGCGACCCGGCCTGGGCGCTGCGCGACCGCTTCGTGCTCTCGAACGGGCACGCCTCGATGCTGCTCTACTCGCTGCTCCACCTGTTCGGCTTCGGGCTCACGCTCGACGACCTGCGCGGCTTCCGCCAGCTCGGCTCGCGGACGCCCGGCCATCCCGAGCACGGCCACACGCCCGGCGTCGAGACCACCACCGGCCCGCTCGGCCAGGGCTTCGCGACGGGCGTCGGGATGGCGATCGCCGCGCGCATGACCCGCGCGCGTTTCGGCCCCGACGGGCCGGGCAACCACTTCGTCTACGGCATCGTCAGCGACGGCGACCTGATGGAAGGGATCTCGGCCGAGGCCGGCTCGCTGGCCGGGCACCTGGGCCTCGGCAACCTCGTCTACCTCTACGACGACAACCACATCACGATCGACGGCCCGACCACGATCGCGTTCAGCGAGGACGTGGCGATGCGCTTCACGGCGCAGCGCTGGCACGTCCAGTCGATCGCCGACGGCAACGACGCGGCTGCCCTGCGCCGCGCGCTCGAGGCCGCGCGCGCCGAGACCGCGCGTCCCTCGCTGATCCTGCTGCGCACCACGATCGGCTACGGCAGCCCGCATCTCGCCGGCCAGTCGAAGACCCACGGCGCACCGCTCGGGCCCGACGAGACGCGCGCCACCAAGGAGGCGGCCGGCTGGCCGCTCGAGCCCACCTTCCTGGTCCCCGAGGACGTGCGCGCCTACCTGGACGCGCGCATCGCCGCCAAGCGCGCCGAGCGCGCCGAGGCGGACGCCGGCCTGGCGCGCTGGCGCGCGGCCGATCCCGAGCGCGCGGCACGCTGGGACGCGCTGCGCGCGAAGCACGTGCCCGAGGGCTTCGCAGCCGGGGTGGCGGCGGCGCTCGAGGGCAAGAAGGCCTCGACGCGCAAGCACTCCGGCGCGGTGATCCAGCACGCCGCGCAGGCGCTGCCCTGGCTCGTCGGGGGCTCGGCGGACCTCGCCGAGTCGAACGTGACGCGCATCCAGGACGGCGGCGACGTGGGGCCGGCCGCTGGCGGCGGGACCGACCCCTTCGCGGGCCGCAACCTCCACTACGGGATCCGCGAGCACGCCATGGCCGCGGCCTCGAACGGCATCTCGCTCGACGGCACCTTCGTGCCCTACGCCGGCACCTTCCTGGTCTTCAGCGACTACCTGCGCCCGGCGCTCCGGCTGGCCTGCCTGATGGGCGTGCGCGTGGTCTACGTCTTCACGCACGACTCGATCTTCCTCGGCGAGGACGGCCCCACCCACCAGCCGATCGAGCACCTCGACGCGCTGCGCGTGATCCCGGGCCTGACGCTGTTCCGGCCCGCCGACGGCGTCGAGACTGCGATGGCCTGGGCGTGGGCGCTCGAGCGCGCGCGCGGCCCGGTGGCGCTGGCGCTCACGCGCCAGGACCTGCCGCCGCTCGTGCGGCCGAAGGGCTTCGTGCCCGCGGACGTCTGGCGCGGCGGCTACGGGGTCGTGGAGCCCGGGGCCAAGCCGGACGTGGTGCTGCTCGCGACGGGCTCCGAGGTCTCGCTCTCGGTGGAGGCCGCCGCCAAGCTCGCCGCCGACGGGATCGCCGCGCGCGTCGTCTCGGCTCCCTGCCTCGAGCTCTTCGCCGCGCAGCCCGAGGACTGGCGCCGCACGCTCCTGGCGGGCGGGGCCACGCCGGTCGTCGCCGTCGAGGCGGCACGCGGCGAGAGCTTCCGCCGCTTCGTCGGCCCGAAGGGCCTCGTCGTCGGCATCGACCGCTTCGGCGCCTCGGCCCCGATCGGGCCGCTCGCGGAGACCTTCGGTCTCACGCCCGACCAGCTCGCGGAGCGGGTGCGCCAGCACCTGCGCGGGTAGGGAGCGGGTGCGCGGGCGCCCGCTCGGGCAGGGCGCGGCGCCCGCTACTCCGCCACCGGCGCCCGCCGCGGCAGGTCGAGCTGGTAGTCGCTCGGCACGCGCACGCGCGCGACGCCCGACTTCATGGCGGCCTCGGCGACGGCGCGCGCGACCGCGCGGTGGACTTCGAGACGCAGCGGGTTCGGGACCAGCTCGTTGGCACCGGCCTTCTCGGCGATCGCGCGGGCGGCAGCCACGTACATCGAGGCGTCGATGCGGCGCGCGCGGGTGTCGATCGCGGCGCGCAGGATGCCCGGGAAGCCGAGCAGGTTGTTGACCGAGCGGCCGTCGGCGGCGAAGGAAGCGCCGGCGGCGAGCGCGTCCTCGGGCTTGATCTCGGGGTCGGGGTTGGTGAGCGCGAGGATGCCCTGGCCGCGGCGCACGCTCGCGGGCGGGATCAGGCCCGCGCGGCCGGTGACCGCGACGACCAGGTCGGCGCGCGCCATCAGGTCGGCGAGGCTCGCGGCGGCCTCGCCGCCGCCCTCGACGAGCCGCGCGATCGCGTCGGGGCCCGGGTCGAAGCCGAGGACCGGCTGCTCGGTGGCCGCGCCCAGCATGCGTGCGATCGCGGTGCCGGCGGCGCCGAGCCCGATCACGCCGATCCGGGCCCGCGCGAGGTCGAGACCGGCACGCTGCATCGCGACCGTGGCGGCCGCCAGGGTCGCGACCGCGGTGCCGTGCTGGTCGTCGTGCAGCACCGGCATCTCGAGCGACTCGACGAGCCGGCGCTCCACCTCGAAGCAGATCGGCGACTCGATGTCCTCGAGCTGGATCGCGCCGAAGCCCTTCGCGACGTGCAGCGTGGTGCGGACGATCTCGTCGGCGTCGCGCGTGTCGAGCACCAGGGGAATCGCGGAGAGGCCCGCGAACTGGTGCAGCAGGGCCGCCTTGCCCTCCATCACCGGCAGCGCCGCCAGCGGCCCGACGTTGCCGAGTCCGAGCACGCGCGTCCCGTTGGTGACGATCGCGACGGTCTTGCCCCGGATCGTGTAGAGGTACGAGTCGTCGGGGTTGCGCGCGATCGTGCGGGCCACCTCGGCGACCCCCGGCGTGTAGACGCGCCGCAGGTCGTGCAGCGAGCGCACCGGATGGGTCGGCCGGATCTCGAGCTTGCCGTCGATGTGGAGCTCGTGGACGTCGTCGATGACCTCGAGCAGGTCGACGCCCTCGACCCGCCGCACCGCCTCGACCGCGCGCTCGAGCTGCTCGCCGCCGTCGACCAGGATGTCGAGGTCGCGGACGATGTGGTCGGGCCCCACCCACACGGTGCGGATGTCGCCGAGGTTCGCGCCGGCCGTGCCGATCGCGGTCGCGAGGCGCCCGAAGACGCCCGGGCGGTGCTCGTTGCGGCAACGCAGCGTGCGGAGCAGATCGGCCACGTGGTTCCCCGGCTGGCGAAGGTCGCAACATAGGCAATGCGCGGGGCGGGAGCCCCCCGTGCGCGGCACTTGAGCGCTGCGCGGAAGCGCGATATTCCTCAGGCCCCTCGAACGAGAGATCGCCTTTGCTCTGGTGGCACTGGCTCGCAGCACTGATCGCGGTGGCGCTGGCCGGCTCGATCGCGGTCGCCGCGCAGGGGCCCGGCCGCGCGCGCGACGTGACGGCCTGGGCCGGCGTGGTGGGGTTCTACACCGTCCTGGCCGGGATGTTCGGCGACTGGACGCGCGGCGCGCTGGCCTCCGGGTCGCGCGCCGCGATCGGCTTCGGGCTGCTGGCCGCGCTCTTCGCGATCGGCTGGATCGTGGCGCTCTTCAAGACCCTGGGCGCCGCACGCCGGTCCGCCGCCGGCGCCGCGGACGCCGGTGCGACCCACTAGGGCGAAGCGGGCTACGCTGGTCGCTCGCGCGCCCCCGTGGACCGGGCCCCGATGATCGAAATCCGAGACGTCTCGCGGATCTACCACCGCGGCGCCGACGAGGTGCACGCGCTCGAGGGCGTGTCGCTCTCGATCGGGCGTGGCCGCTTCGTGGCGCTGATGGGGCCCTCGGGCTCGGGCAAGAGCACGCTCCTGAACCTGCTCGCGGGCCTCGACCGCCCGAGCAGCGGCGAGGTGGTCGTCGCGGGGCAGCGCCTCGACGACCTCAGCGAGGACGAGCTCGCGGGTTTCCGCGCGCGCCACGTGGGCTTCGTGTTCCAGTTCTTCAACCTGATCCCGGTGCTCGACGCGCAGCGCAACGTCGAGCTGCCGCTGCTGCTGACCCACCTCGGGCGCGAGGAGCGGCGCGCGCGGGCGCTCACGGCGCTGCGCGTGGTGGGGCTCGCCGAGCGCGCCGGCCACAGGCCCGCCGAGCTCTCGGGTGGTGAGCAGCAGCGCGTGGCAATCGCCCGCGCCGTCGTGAGCGATCCCGAGATCATCGTCGCCGACGAGCCCACCGGCGATCTCGACGCCAAGAACGCCGTCGAGATCCTGGGCCTGTTGCGCGATCTCGCCCGCGAGTTCGGCAAGACCGTGGTGATGGTGACCCACGATCCGCGCGGCGAGGCCTTCGTCGACGAGATCCACCACCTCGACAAGGGCGTGCTGCGCGACTCGGTGCCGGGCGGCCGGCCCGCCGCCGGCGGCGCCCGGCCGTGAAGTTCCTGCCCCTGATCTGGGCCAATCTCGCGCGCAACAAGCTGCGCAGCGCGCTCACGGCCGGCGCCATCGCGCTCGCGGTGGCGCTGGTCTGCCTGCTGCTCACCATGCCGGGCGGCCTCGACCGCATCCTGAACGAGCTCGCCTCCAACACCCGCCTGGTGGTGCTGAACAAGGCGGGGCTCGTCTACCCGCTGCCCTACTCCTACCTCCAGAAGGTGCGCGCGATGCCGGGCGTCGTGGACGCCGCGAGCTGGACCTGGTACGGCGGCGCCTTCCGGATCGAGAAGGGCGTCGAGTTCCCGAACTTCGCGGTCGAGCCGGATGCGGTCGCGGTGGTGTGGGAGGACTGGGGCATCGCGCCCGCACAGCTCGACGCATTCCGCCGCTACCGCGACGCGGCGATCGTCGGGCGCGGCACGCTCGAGAAACAGGGCTGGAAGATCGGCGACCGGATCACGCTCCGGGGCACCATCTTCCCGGTGGACCTCGAGTTCCAGATCGTCGGCGAGATCCCCGACGCGCAGGCTCCGCACCTGTGGTTCCAGCGCGAGTACCTGGACCAGGCGCTGCGCGCCGCCGGGCGCAGGAGCCTCGACTTCCTGGGCACGATCTGGGTGCGCGTGGACGACCCGGACCAGGTGAGCCCGCTGATGGCGCAGATCGACGGCACCTTCCGCAACAGCGAGGCCGAGACCGTCACCGAGACCGAGAAGAGCTACTTCGCGAACTTCTTCGGCATGCTCGAGGGCTTCGTGACCGTGATCCTGATCGTGACCGGGCTCGTGGCGCTGTGCATCGTGTTCATCGCCGCCAACACCGCCAGCATGGCGGTCCGCGAGCGGATGGGCGAGATCGCGGTGCTGAAGGCGCTCGGCTTCTCGCGCCGCCTCGTGTTCACGACCCTGTTTGCGGAGGCGACGCTGCTCTCGACGCTGGGCGGTGTGCTCGGCGCGCTGGCGGCGCTCGGCATCACCGCCTTCCTGCACGAGAGCGTGTCGGGCTGGAGCCCGGCGCTGGGTCCGCTCGGGAGCTTCGTCGTCACCAACACGATCCTGGTCCAGGGCGTGTTCCTCGCCTTCTTCGTCGGCATGCTCGCGGGCGTCGTGCCCTCCTTCGGGGCAGCCCGGCGGCCGGTCGCCCAGACCCTGCGCGAGGTCTTCTAGGGTGTTCCTCCCGCTCCGCTACCCGCTCGCGAACCTGGCGGCGCGCCGCACGCGCACGCTGCTCACGGTCGCCGTGGTGGCGCTGGTCGTGGTGGCCACGACGCTCTTCTCGGGGCTCGTCTCGAGCCTGAAGCGGACCCTCGTGAGCACCGGCCACCCGCGCAACCTGATCGTGCTGCGCAAGGGCTCGACCAACGACGGCTCGAGCCTGCTGCCGCTCGAGGCCTTCCAGGCGCTGCGCTACTTCGACGGCGTCGCGCGCGGGCCCGAGGACGAGCCCCTGGCCTCGCCGGAGCTGGTCGTGCAGCCCTTCTTCCACCGCGAGGGCGGCGGGCGCGAGAACGTGCTGGTGCGCGGCGTCGAGCCGGTGGCGCTGCGCGTGCACGACGAGGTGGAGCTCGTCGAGGGGCGCATGTTCGAGCCCTCGAGCGGCGAGGCGATCGTCGGCAGCGGGGTGGCGGGCCGCTACGTCGGCACCCGGGTGGGCGACGAGCTCCGCTTCGGGCGCGGCACCTGGAAGGTGGTGGGCCGCTTCGACGCCGGCGGCTCCTCGTTCGAGAGCGAGGTCTGGGTGGACGTGCGCGAGCTCGCCAACGACGCCAAGCGTCCCGTCCCCTACTCGGGCGTGCGCCTGCGCCTGGCCGACGGCGCCGACCGCGACGCGCTCGTGCGCCGGGTGGACGACGACCCGCGCTGGGCGCTCGAGGCCCGGCCCGAGAGCGAGTACTACGCCGAGCAGGCGGAGTCGGCGAACGTCTTCTACCTGATCGTGATCGGGCTCGCGGTGCTGGCCGGCGTCGGCGCGGCCTTCGGCGCCACCAACACGCTCTACGCCGCGGTGCAGGCGCGGCGCGCCGAGATCGGGACCCTGCGCGCGCTCGGCTTCTCGCGCCTCGCGATCCTGACGTCGTTCCTCGTCGAGGCGCTGGCGGTGGCGCTGGCCGGCTTTGCGGTGGGCGCGGCGGTGGCGGCGCTGCTCGGCCGGGTGGTCTCGCAGCTCCTCGGCGGGATCGGTTTCGGCGCCGCCACCTTCACGACCAACGTCGTCCAGCTCCGGGTCGGGGCCGGGGACCTCGTGACGGCGCTCGGGCTGGCGCTGGCGATCGGGCTGGTGGGGGGCTTCTTTCCCGCCTCGCGGGCGGCCCGGCTGCGCCCGGTCGAGGCGCTGCGCAAGGCGTGAGGGAGACGATGGAGGCGGAGCGGAGGAGCGCGCGCGAGGAGCTCGAGTCGCTGCGCATCGATCGCGGGGCCGCGGTGCGCGCGCGGCCGCCGCGCGGGCGCCGGCTCCGGTGGGCCGCGCTTGGGATCGCGCTCCTCGCCGCGGCCGGCATCGGGCTGCGGCTCGTGCTCGGCGGGACCCCCGTCGTGCGCGTCGCCTACGCCGAGCGCAGCGAGGGCGGCGCGGCGCCGGCCGCGCAGGTGCTCACCGGCTCGGGCTACGTGGTGACGGGCGAGCGCTACATCTCGCTCGGCGTGCGCGTGCCGAGCCGGATCGAGGAGTACCTGGTCGAGGAGGGCGAGCGGGTCGAGGCGGGGCAGGCGCTGGTGCGCCTGGATGCGCGCTCCTACGAGGCCGCCCTGCGCGAGGCGCGCGCGAGCCTGCTGCGCGCGCGCGCCGACGTCGAGCTCCAGCGCAAGGAGCTCGCGCGTACCCGCGAGCTCGTCGAGCGCGACGTCGCCTCGCGCTCCGACCTCGACCTGCGCGTGAACGCGCTGCGGGTGGCCGAGGCCGAGGCGGCGCGGCTCGAGGCCGAGATCGCGCGCCGCGAGGTCGATCTCGAGGACACCGTCGTGCGTGCGCCCACGGCGGGCGTGATCCTCGAGAAGTTCAAGGAGGTGGGCGAGATCGCGGTGCCGGGCGGCTTCGAGGGCTCGGGCGAGCTCGTCCGGATGGCGAACCTCGACGACCTGCGCGCCGAGCTCGACGTGAACGAGGCGGACCTCGCGCGCGTCGCGATGGGCCAGGCCGCCGAGGTGGTGCCCGACGCCTATCCCGACCGCCGCTACGCGGCGCGGGTCGTGAAGATGTATCCCCAGATCAACCGCCAGAAGGGCACGCTCAAGGTCGAGGTCGGGATCCTGGACCCCGACGGATGGCTGCGGCCCGACATGAGCGTGCGCGTCGCCTTCCTGGCCGAGGCGGAGCCGGCCGCTGCGGGTGAGGGCGCCGGGGGGGAGGGTGCCGTCCTGGCGCCGCGGGCGGCGGTGCGCGGGGGCGAAGGCGATCCCTTCGCCTGGGTGGTGACGGAGGGCCGGCTGCGGCGCCAGCCCCTCGCGCTGGCCGGCCCCTCGGGCGCCGATCGGGTGGTGGTCGCGAAGGGCCTCTCGGGCGGCGAGGCGCTGGTGGTGGGCGAGGCCGAGGGGCTGCGCGAGGGCCAGGCGGTCGAGATGGCGGCGGACTGACGGGCTCCGGCCCGGGAGCCCCGAGCTTGCGAGCCGCCCCGTTCCCGGTCACGGTTCCCGCTCCGATGGCGTCCGATCCGTCCTCCGGAACCCGCGAGCTCCCGACCGGGGCCGGGCCACCGCGCGCCGTTGCCGCGGCTCCCGGCGCGCCGGCGGCCCCGGAGGTCGGCCTCCCGGCGCTCGCGCTCGGCGCGATCGGGGTCGTCTACGGCGACATCGGCACCTCGCCGCTCTACGCGCTCCGCGAGTGCTTCCACGGCTCGCACGGGGTCGCGCTCAGCGAGGCCAACGTGCTGGGCGTCCTCTCGCTGGTGGTGTGGGCGCTCGTGCTGGTGGTGTGCGTCAAGTACCTGACCTTCATCATGCGCGCGGACAACGAGGGCGAGGGCGGGATCCTCGCCCTGCTGGCGCTCCAGCGCGACTCGCAGAGTGCCCGCTGGCGGCGCATCGCGCCGCTGCTCGCCCTGATCGGCGCGGGCCTCCTCTACGGCGACGGCGCGATCACGCCGGCGATCTCGATCCTGAGCGCGATCGAGGGCATCGAGATTGCGACGCCCGCCCTGCGCGACGCCGTCGTGCCGATCACGGTCGTGCTCCTGATCGGGCTGTTCTCGGTCCAGCGCTTCGGCACCGGCCGGATCGGCTCGGTGTTCGGCTGGGTGATGCTCGCGTGGTTCGTGGCGATCGGCACGGCCGGCGCGATCGCCGCGCTGCGCCAGCCGGGCGTGCTCGCGGCGGTGAGCCCCCTGCACGCGATCCGCTTCCTCGCCGAGCACGGCGTCACCGCCTTCCTGCTGCTCGCCTCGGTGGTGCTGGTGGTGACCGGCAGTGAAGCACTCTACACCGACATGGGTCACTTCGGCGCACGGCCGATCCGGACCGCCTGGTACGCCGTCGTCATGCCGGCGCTGGTACTCAACTACCTGGGTCAGGGCGCCGTCCTGCTCGAGGGCGGCGTTGCGGTGACGAACCCCTTCTACGCGCTGGCGCCGGGCCTCTGGCTCTACCCGATGCTCGTGCTCGCGACGCTCGCGGCGATCATCGCCTCCCAGGCGCTGATCTCGGGCGCCTACTCGCTGACGCGCAGCGCCATCCAGCTCGGCTTCTTCCCGCGCATGCGGATCGTGCACACCTCCGGGGAGACCGAGGGCCAGATCTACGTGCCGGAGATCAACTGGTTCCTCCTGCTCGTGTGCCTTGCGCTGGTGCTGGGCTTCGGCTCCTCGAGCCGGCTCGCGGCCGCCTACGGGATCGCCGTGACCGGCACGATGACGATGACCTCGATCCTGTTCTTCGGGCTGGCGCGCGGCGTCTGGGGCTGGAGCCTGCCGGCCGCCGCGAGCCTCGCGAGCGGCTTCCTGCTGGTCGACGCGGCGTTCCTGGGCGCGAACCTGACCAAGGTCGAGCACGGCGGCTGGGTGCCGCTGGTGCTCGGCGCCGTGCTCGTCGTCGTGATGACGACCTGGCGGCAGGGGCGCGAGGACCTGGCGCGCTACTTCATCGCCGGCACGATGCCGGTCGACGTGTTCCTCGCCGACGTGCGCTCGCACGGGCTGCCGCGGGTCCCGGGGACCGCCGTCTTCATGACGTCCAACCCCCACGGCATCCCGCCCGTGCTGCTCCACCACGTGAAGCACAACAAGATGCTCCACGAACAGGTCGTGCTGCTCTCGATCACGACCGAGCAGGTTCCGGCGGTTCCCTTCGGCCGCAACTTCGAGGTCGAGGAGGTCGGCGACGGCTTCTGGCGGGTCCAGGCGCGCTACGGCTTCATGCAGACCCCGCACGTACCGCGGCTGCTCGCCGTGTGCCTCGCCGAGGGCCTGGCGGTCGACCTCGACGACACCTCCTACTTCCTCGGCCGCGAAACCCTGCTGACCGGCGGCCCGTCGAGGATGGCGCGCTGGCGCAAGGCGCTGTTCGCCTATCTCTCGCGCAACTCGCGCCCGGCGACGCAGTTCTTCGGCCTGCCGCCGAACCGCGTGGTCGAGCTCGGCGCGCAGATCGAGATCTGAAGCGCCAGCGGAGCGTGCCGGCGGGCGGCCGGGGGGATTCGCGCGCGGCGCTCGGGACCCCGCGCCCGGGAGGCGATCAGGGCGGGAGGGCGACGAGGCGCGGGTGCCAGCCTTCGCGAGAGAGACGCTCGGCCGCACGGGCCGCCTGGCCGAGCGTCTCGAAGTCGACCAGCACGAGGTCGCAGACCGCATCCTCGGGCTCGGCCCGGGGCACCACGAGGAGGCGTCCGCTCGTCGCGGAGATCGTACGCGACAACGGGTTGCACTCCCCGGCTCCGCCGGAGCCGAGGTGCACCGCCCAAGGAGCGTCCGTCCGTCCCTGCAGCGGGGCGAGGCGTTCGAGATGCCGTTGGAAGGCCCACCGCGAACGGATCGTGTCGGCCTCGACGAGCGCGGGATCGCGCAGCGTCTGCGCGCGCACGAGGATCGCGAGCGTCGACTCGACGCGGCGACTCCGTTCCGAGCGTACCGCCCAGCCGAGGACGGGAATGCTCCGCAGGAAGGGGATGCCGGTTCCCTGACGTGTCCGGAGCGGCAGCGAGCGTCCGCCCACCAGCAGCAGCTCGCCGTCCGCGAGGGCCAGCACGGCCTCGAGGCGCCGCGTGCGGATCGTCGGGCCGACCAGGTCGACGTCCCCGGCGAGCGATGGGCCCAGGAAGTTCGATTCGACGCTGAGCTCGAGGCGGATCGGGGCCTTCGTGTCCTGGCTGGTCGTCGCCCGGACCCGCAACACGGTGGCGACGTCCTGGCGTTCGATCTGGACGTTGGTCTGCAACGGATCGGTGACGACGCCTTCGGCAGGAGCCGCCGATACCGGGATCGGCAGGTTGTCGCCGACCGAGATCTCCCCCTCGTCCCCGTTCAGCAGCGTCAAGCGGGGCTCGAGCAGGATCCGGGCATGGATCCCCTGCGCCTCGGCGAGGACGGCGACCTGCTGGTCGGGGACGGCGATCGGCTGGCCGTCCGGCCCGGGCACCAGCGAGACGCCGTTGGTGAGGTCGAAGACACGTCCGGGCGCCGTCCCGGCGAGCAGATCACCCGAGCCGCTGGTGATCGACTGGATCGCGTAGCTGCCGTCGTTGCCCGATCCGATTCCCCCCGTGAAGAGGGCGTCGATCGCCAGATCGCGTCCCTCCGCGGCCAGCAGCTCGATGACCTGGGCGTCGACACGGATCAGGGTCGGGGGACGATCGAGGAGATCGATCAGCCGCATCAGCTCGCGCATGGCCTCGGGGCCGGCACGGAGGAGCAGGGCATTTCCTGCCGGGTAGGGAACGGCCGACCACGACTGCTCCTGCAGGATGGTCGTTGCCGCGTCCCGCTCGGGACGGGCGAGCGGATTCCCGCTCTCGAGCTGCGCCAGCGTCTCGGCCAGATCCTCGGCGTCGGCATAGGCGAGCTGCACGACCTCGATGCTGCCGAGCGCGGGCGGCAGCTGATCGAGCCGTCCGATCAGCTCACGGGCCCGCACGACGGACGCCGGCGGTCCGATCACCAGCAGCGCATTGCCAGGATCGACCGCCAGCACCCGCGGTGCTCGCGCGCCGCGCGGCGGCTCCAGGGCAGCCTCGAGGACGGGCTGCAGCTCGGCGGCGCTGCGGCGGTGCGGGCGGAAGAGCGCCAGCTTCTCCCGCTCCCGCACATCGAGGGCGGAGACGATCTGGAGCAGGCGCTGGAGCTCGGCGCCGGTCCCCGCGAGCACCAGCGTCGGTCGCGAAGGGAGCGGCACCACCAGGCCGTCCTTGCCCAGCAGCGGAGACAGGATCGGCACGAGGGCGTCCGGCTCTACGTACTCGAGATCGTGGATCGTCATCGCCAACGCCCCCGTTCGCTTCGGCGCCTCCTGCAACGGTGCGAGCGACTTCGAGTCCTCGAGCGGGGCGATGCGCAGCGGGCCGGCCGGGGTGGGGACGGCAACGAACCCGCGAAGCTCGAGCGCCACGTTCAGGATCTCGATCGCCTCTTCGGCGTCCACCCGCCGGGGGACGTGCAGGGTGACGCGACCCCGGAGCCGCTCGTCGAAGAGGAACGACGAACCGGTCGCTTCTGCAATCGCGGCCACGACTTGCGCGAGCTCGGCATCGTCGAAGTGGAGGGCGAAGCGCAGCTCGGGCTCGGTCGCCGCGGCCCCCGGCAGGGGCAGGCCGAGCAAGGCAAGCCATGCCAGGGTCGCGGCGAGGTGGCAGCCCCATCGACGACCGGCGGGAGCGAGCGCGCGCATCGAGGTCTCCAGCGGCCCGGAGCGGGGACCGGATGTCGGCGAATTCCTGGGCCGGGACACTAGACCTCGATCGGCAGCGCCGCCTGCTGGTGGTGCCGAGCCGCGCAGGGCCGTCGTCCGAGGCACGGGCGCGTGACGCGCCGGATTCCGGTTGACAGGCGACGGAGGTCGGTGACAGCATCCTCCGACGCTCGCCGACCCCGCTCCTCGCCGACCTGCCGGCCCTGCGCTGCGGTTCCCGTTGCTCCTCGCACCGCCGCCCGCTCCCGCCCGGGAGGTCGCTGCCTCGTGATGCCTCGCGCGCTCGTGCTCGGTGTGGTCCTGGCCGCGGGATGGCTGGCTCCGATCGAGGCGCGCGCCCTGGGCCGTTGCGACGTCGCCCCGGCGGTCGGGGACGGCCGGGTCGACGCGGGCGATGCACTCGTGGTGCTGCGCGCCGCCGTCGGGCTCATCGAGCTCGCGGAGCCGACCCGGGCGGCCGTCGACATGGCACCGATCGAGCGGATCGACGAGCTCTTCGTCCGGCCGCTCGGCGATGGCAGCATCGACGCCGTCGACGCGCTCCTGTGCCTGCGGCTGGCGTTCGGCCTGGTACGGATCCCCCCCAATCTCCGCCTCGCCGTCGAGACGGTCACCCCGGCGCGGCCGGTCGTGGATGCGGAGGCCTCCATCCGCGTCCGGCTCGAGAACGACGGGGATGCACCGAGCGAGCCCGGCGCGCGCATCGTCGTGAGCCGGCTCGCGGCCTCGGGAACCGGGTCGCCCGTGCTCGCTGGCGAGGCGCAGGTCGCGACCTCGTTGGCTCCGGGCGCCGCCGTGACCGTCGACGTCGCGTTCGCGGGCGGATCGGCGGCAGGCCCGGCGCTCCTGCAGGTGCAGGTGCAGCCAACGGGAGTCGATCTCGCGCCGGACGACGATGTCGCCCGACTGCCGATCGTCGTGAACGGTCCACCCGTGTCGGATGCGGGCCCGGACCAGATCCTCCTCGAGGGCACGGGCGCTTCCCTGGCGGGCGCGGGGACGGACCCGAACGACGATCCCCTGCTCTTCCTCTGGGAGCAGACGGCAGGGCCCGAGGTCGCCCTCGCCGGCGGCGGGGCCGTGCCCAGCTTCCAGGCGCCCGACGTGGCGGTGGAGACCGAGCTGGTCTTCGAGCTGCGGGTCCAGGATCCCGACGGGCTCACGAGCGCGACCGATTCGGTCCGCATCCGCATCGAACCGCTCAACGATCCGCCCGTCGTGAGCGGCCTGCGGGTCGAGCCGGCCAGCCCCAGCGAAGGGGTGTTCGTCCGGCTCTCGGGCGTGGTGCAGGATCCGAACCTGGATCCCGTCGTGCTGGCCTGGTCGCAGGAGGCCGGACCGGCGATTTCGCTCCTCGCCGCCGGCGAAGGCGGCGTCGGCTTCACGGTGCCCTCGCTGCAGGCACCCACCGTGTTCCGCTTCGCGCTGGCGGCGCGCGACGACGAAGGGGCGGGTGGATCGGCCACGATCGAGTTCACGGCCCTGCCGATCAACGAGGCGCCCGTCGCCGGTGCGAGCGCTCCCGGCACGGTGCTCGAGGGCCGAACGGTCGTCCTCGACGGGTTGGCGTCGAGCGACCCCGACGGCGACCCGCTGCGCTTCGCCTGGCGGCAGCTCGCCGGACCCTCCGTGACACTCGACGATCCGGCGGGTCCGGTCGCCCGTTTCGTGGCGCCCGAGACGGGCGCTGCGCTGACCCTGCGCTTCGAGCTCCGCGTGACGGATCCCGCGGCATCCGGCGACACCACTGTGGTGGCGGTCCGTGTCGACCCGGATCCAGCGTGGCCGGCAGCGCTGCGGATCACCGTGACGCCGGGAGCCTTCGCGCGCGGAAGCGAGCCGGAGGGCCTCGTCGAGATCGAGGTCCTGCCTCGCGCGCCGGGCGCGGAGATTGCGGACGGCACGCCCGTGGCACTCTCCACCGATCTCGGGATGCTTCGGGCGGTGGCGGGGACGACCCGACTCGGCCGCCTCCGCACGCTCTTCACGCCCGGTCCCGAGCCGGGGGTCGCCACCGTGCGGGCCAGCGTACCCGGCACGAGCGCCGCGACGCAGACCCGGGTCGCAGTGCGGAACGGAGCGGACGAGGTCGGGCGCATCGCGCTCCACGCCGATCCGGCCGTCGTCGCAGCGGGGACACCGACCCCCGTGCGAGTCGTCGCGATCCTCGCCCCGGCGGACGAGCGTGTCGGCCGGATCGCGGACGGGACGCCCGTGTCCTTCGAAGCCGGCGCGGGCGGCTTCCCGGAGGGCTCCGACGCGACGGCCGTGGCGGGGATCGCCGTCGTTCCCTTCGCGGCGCCGCTCGAGCCCGGTCTCGTGGTCCTCACGGCGAGTGCCGGTGGGATGGAAGCGGCGGCCGTGCTCGAGATCGTCGCGGCCGGCAGCGCTGCCGGCCGCGCGAGCCTGCGCGCGGCCGCCCCGGCCGTCGTCGCCGGCGGCCCCGGCGTCCCGGTGCTCGCGCGCTTCGAGCCCCTCGTCGCAGGCATGTCGCTGGCCCCCGGGCCCGTCTCCATCACGGTCACGGGAGGCCTGCTCGACGGCCAGACGCTCGTCGAGCGCGAGCCGACGAGCGCCGCGCCCGATCTGAACCTCGCGCCCTTCGGCGATTTCCCGGGGCCGGGCGATCTCGATCGTGACGGCGACGGCGCCTTCGATGGCGGGGGAGCCCGGGAGGTGGCGACCGTGCTGACCGCAGCGACGCCGGGGGTCGCGCTCGTACGCTTCGGAGCGGCAGCGCTGGCCATCCCCGTCCTCGCGAGCGACGCGGAGCCGGCCCGCGCGGAGCTCGCGACCGGAGTGCTCGCGCTGGTCCCGGGCCTTGCGCCCGCCGGGGTCACCGCGAGGATCAGCGACCCCTCGGGTGATCCCGTCCCGGATGGGGTTCCGGTGTCGGCCCGCGCGAGCGACGGGGCCGTGATCCCCGCAGGTGTCGGCACCATCGGGGGCCTCGCCAGCTTCGCGTGGCAGCCCCCGGGTTCCGTCGACCTGGCCGCCCCCGCGTGGCTCCGGATCCGGGCGGGCGCCGCCGTCACCGATCTCCCGCTTGCGGTGGCGCCCGCGACCGACACGCCGGTGGCGATCGATTTGTCGATCGAACCGCGACTCCTTCCGGTCGCGACCGCCGGCGCCGCACGGCTCGTGGCGACGGTGCGGGAGGCGGACGGAGATGCCGCAGCCGATGGCACCCGCGTCTTCTTCGAAGCGAGCGCGGGCGTTCCGTCCGCGGCGTGGGCGAGCACGCTCGCCGGGCGCGCCGAGGTGGCTCTCGAGGGTCCCCTGCACGGTGGTCCCTTCGACGTCTCCGCGCGGATCGCCGGGAGCGCGTTCGCCAGCCGCGCCGTCGCGACCGCGGCCCGTCCCGGTCAGGTGTCGCTGCTCCTCGCGATCGGCGACGTCGGTCCGATCGGCTCGCTCACGGTCTCGATCGACCTGCCCGAGGGCATGAGCCCGGTCGCCGTTGCCGACGGCGTCGCGATCGAGATCCTTGGCCCCCCGCAGGGTGGTGTCGGAAACGGATTCGCATTCGCGTCCTTCCCCGGAGGATCGGTCCAGATCGCCTTGATCAGCGCGGTCGGATTCCACGGTCCGGGCCGCGTGTTACGGCTTCCGCTCACCCTCGAGCCCGGACTGGTGGCGACCTGTGACGCTTTCTCGGGTCGGATCGTCGCCTCCGGGACCGATCCGATGGCGGTACCGGTCCCCGCGCTGACACTCGCCTGCGATTCCATCGTCGTCGATCCCTCCCCCTGAGCGTTGAAGGCGTCACCGACGGGAGGAGGTTCGAAAGTCCACGCGCTCTCGTCGAACTGTGTTACAAGAGCGGTTCCGATCCTGTTCTCGGAGGGATGAGGAGCGGACCGAAGAGGGGGGTCTGGAACCAAAGAGGGGGCTTCGGGGACCGAGGGGAAGGCTTCGAAGACGGGGCTTCGGGTTGGTCGAGCAGCGGGGCGGGTTCTGAGGGGCGGCGCGAGGACGCCGAGGTCGGACTTCGATGGATGGTTCGCTCGACGCCGCCGGGCACGAGGCGGGAAGACAGCTCGCGGGGCTCGGCGTGCTCGTGCTCCTGGCGACGATCGCGACCGCAACGGCGCGCGGCGCACCGGTGCCGGAGCTCGCCGCTGCCTCCCTCTCGTCGGGGATCGCTGCCGTCGCGATCGGGTGGATCGCTCGCACGCGCTCACACGCCGGGGTGCCGCTCGCGTGTGGCCTCGCGTTCGCCGCCGTGACGGCCGGCCTCGTCTGGCTGGCCGGCCCGCGTCCCGGCCTCCAGCTCGCTGCCTACGCGCCCCTCCTGGTCGTTGCCGCCGGCACGCTCGGCCTGACGACCGCCTTCCTGATCGCCGACGGGCTCGTGCTGGTCTGGGCGCTGCTGGCCGGTCTCGCGGCGGGCGGATGGCTCGGCTTCGAGAGCGAGCTGCCGGTTGCTCCCCAGGCGGTCGTGTTCACGCTCGCGGGCGCTCTGCTGCTCCTGAACGGTGTCGTCGTCGCAGTGGCCTGGGGCTTCGGCTCCCGTGACCCGGTGCGGGTTCGCGAGCTCGAGCGTCTCTCCGCCGATCGCGATCGCCTCGTCGAGCAGTTGACCCAGTGGGAGCCCCTGGCCACCTCGGGGCGCCTGGTCGCGAACGTGGCCCACGAGGTCACCAATCCGCTGCAGGCCATGCACCATCTGGTCCACGTCCTGCTCGAGGACACGCCCGCCCCCGACCCGCGTCGCGAGCAGATCCTGCTGCTGCGTGGCGCCGTCGAGCGCATCGGCCTCTACGTCGAGCAGCTCTCGGACTTCCGCCGGGTCGACGAGGCCCCGGGCCCCTGCGACCTCAACGCGACCGTGGGGGAGGTCCTTCGCTTCCTGGAGCGACAGCTCGAGACGGCGAACGTGAAGCTGTCGTGGGATCTGCAGCCGGCCCTTCCGCCTGCCGCGATCGGCAGCGTCGTGCTCCGCCAGGCGCTCCTCAACGTGATCCTGGGCAGCGTCGAGGCGATGGGGCAGGGGGGCGAGCTGCTGGTGTCGAGTCGGGCCGCGAGCGGACGCATCCACCTGGTGGTGAGGGATAGCGGTGGCAGCGTCGCGGCGGGCCACTCCGCTCGCCCCCAGGAACCCGGCGCCGCGGGAACGCCGGCCGCCGAGCTCGGCCTCGTGCTCGCACGCCGGATGCTGCGGCGTCACGGCGGCGAGGTTGCGACCGCCAGCGCGCCCGGGGCGGGAACCGAGGTGACCCTCGAGATCCCGGCCGCGGAGGCCGCGCCGTGACCCGGGAGAGCTGTCGCGTCCTCGTCGTCGACCACGAGGAGGGGGTTCGCCTCGGGCTGCTCTCCCTCCTGCAGCGTCACGGTGTGGTTCCCGTGTGTGCGGCGACCAGCGAGGAGGCCCTGCGCCTGGCGGCGAGCGACCCCCCGGAGATCGTGCTCGTCGATCCGGATCTCCCCGGAGTCTCCGGGCTCGCCCTGCTCGAGTCGCTCGGGCAGGTGGCGCCGCGCGCGCTCCTCATCGTGACGAGCGGCTACCCGAGCGTGCAGGTGGCCGTCGAGACGATGCGCTGTGGCGCCTTCGACTACCTGGCCAAACCCGTGCGGAGCGAGGACCTGCTGACGGTCCTCGACCGGGCGCTCGCTCGCCTGGGCGAGCGCGACGCCGGCAGCGAGATGGAGCAGGAGGACGGGTTCGCCGGCATCGTCGGCACCGGCAAGGGGATGCAGGCCGTCTTCGAGACGGTGCGGCGCATCGCGTCCGCCGCGGCGACCGTGCTGATCCAGGGCGAGAGCGGCACGGGCAAGGAGCTCGTGGCGCGAGCGATCCATCGCTGTGGCCGGCGCCGGGCGTTCCCCTTCGTCGCGATCCACTGCTCGGCGCTCCCCGGCTCCCTGCTCGAGAGCGAGCTCTTCGGCCACGAGAAGGGATCCTTCACGGGCGCCAGCCGGACCCAGAAGGGCAAGTTCGAGATCGCGGACCGTGGGACCGTGTTGCTCGACGAGGTGGCGACACTCGACGAGCGGACCCAGGTGGATCTGCTGCGGGTCCTGCAGGAGCGCGAGTTCACGCGCATCGGCGGCTCGGAGCTGATCCGGACCCACGCCCGGGTGGTGGCGACCTGCAACGAGGATCTGCGCGAGCTCGTCGACCAGGGCCGCTTTCGCGAGGATCTCTACTACCGCCTCAACGTGGTGCGCATCGATCTGCCGCCGCTGCGCGAGCGGACCGGAGACCTGGAGCCGCTCGTGCGGCGCTTCGTCGACCGCTACGGCCCGGCCAACGACCGCCCGATCGACGACATCGAGCACGAGGCCCTGGCGCGGCTTCGGGCCTGGTCCTGGCCCGGCAACGTCCGCGAGCTCGAGAACGTGGTCGAGCGGGCCGTGGTGATGGGCGCCGGCCCGACCCTGCGGCTCGAGGATCTCCCGGACGAGCTGCGCGTGGTGCCCCCCGAGCCGAGCGCCCCGGCGACCCCTGCGGGCGAGGACGATCTCCGCCTGCAGCCGCGCGTGACGGCCCTCGAGCGCGAGCTGATCACCCGGGCGCTGGCGCTCACCGGGGCCAACCGGACGCGAGCCGCGGAGCGGCTCGGGATCAGCGAGCGCGCACTCCGTTACAAGATCCAGCGCCACGGCCTGTGCGCCGAGCGCGTGTGGCCGTAGGGGGAAAGCGTGCGCGCATGGCTTCGTCACCGTCCCGGATGGGTCCTCTCGACGCTGCTGGTCCTGGCGGGGTGGAGCGCGCCCTCCGCGCGGGCCAGCGAGCTGCGCCTCGAGGCGGTGACCGTCGAGTCGTCGGCGATCGTCGTCGACGTACTCGCGAGTGATCTGCACGACGCCGGAAGCTTCGACCTGATCGTGCGCTTCGATCCGGAGCGGCTCGCCGCGCCGACGCGCGAGCGCGGCGTCCTCGCCCGACACGGGATGGCCCTCGACCACACGGCGGAGCCAGGCTCGTATCGGCTGGCCGTGCTCGTGCCGAGCGGGGTGTCGGGGGAAGGACAGCTCGCGCGGCTTCGCTTCCCCGTCCAGGCGGCATCCGGCTCCGTCGATCTCGAGCTGGAGGCGCGCGTGACCGATCTCACGGGCACCCCGATCGATGTCCAGACCGCCTCTGCGCGGGTGGCGCTCGGGGCGGACCCGGAGGCCGCACCCGAGCCGACCGAGGTCCCGGCGGAGGACGAGCGCGCCGCGGCCCCGCGCGAGGACCCGGAGGGCGAGAAGGCGCCGGAGGCCGACGCGGAGGCATCGGCCTCCGGCGAGGGCGCCCCGCGCTTCGATGCCGATGGGCGACCGCTCGATCCGGAGCGCCGCGCGGAGGACCTCGCCGCACGCGCCGCGGGCCATCGCCTGCAGGTCCAGTTCGAGCCCCGCGCCGTGCTGGCGGACGGACCCTCGCCGCGGATCCGGCTCCGCGTCCGGGCCTGGCGTTCCATCGAGGCGCTGTCGCTCGCGCCCGCCACGCTCCAGGTGGCCGGCGCGGGCGTACGCGTCGAAGGGATCGAGCCCGATGGGAACGGCCTCTCCGTTCGCCTGGTCGTCGAGCGACGCTCCCTGCCGGCGTCGGTCGAGCTCGCGGCCTTCGGGCTGCTCGAGCGCCATCCGCTGCCGGTGTACCCGCGTGTCGACGTCGACCTCGACGGTGACGGCACGCAGGGCGCACGCGATCGCCAGGCCCTGATCGAGCGGCTCGGATTGCGCGCGGGCCGCGAAGGCTACGACGACACCTTCGATCTGGTACGCAACGGCGTGATCGATGCGATCGACCTCGAGGCCTTCCGCGCGAACCTCGTCGAGAGCGAGCGGGTCCGGAGGCTCGAGCAGCTCCGGCAGTCGGCGCAAGAGAAGACGCAGAACCCTGTGGCAGGACGAGCGGAGGCACCATGAGCGGAACCCGGTGGGCGATCCTGGGGGCGGCGACGACGGCGGTCCTGGCCCTGCTGCTCTTCGTCGGCCTGCGGGAGACGGGTCGCAAGGTCGGAGCGCCGCGCCCGGATCTCCGCTTCGCGAGCTTCGTGTCCGCGGACCCGATGTTCCCGGCGCCGGGCGCCTCGGCGCACCTGCTGTTCGTCGTCGCGAATGCCGGGGCCGGCGACTTTCCGGGCGGCGTCGACGTGGTCGCCTATGCCTCCGATCCCCGCGTTGCCGAGCCCGAGGCTCCGATCTTCGCGGGGCGGCTCGAGGATCCGATCGCTGCCGGTGCGACACACACCTCCTCCCTCCCCTGGCAGGCTCCCGAGCAGCCCGGCGAGCTCCAGTGGTACTTCGTGCTCGATCCCGACGACCAGGTCGAGGAGGAGACCCGCGACAACAACGTCATCCTCTCGGCGCTGACCGTCGCGGCGCCCCGGCCGCCGCAACCCGATCTGGCGCTCGGCGAGCTGCGTTTCGATCCGGCCTCGCCCGGCGCCGGGCGCGACTTCCGCGTGGTGGCCTCGGTCGAGAACCGCGGGACGGCCGCGACCACCGGGCCGGTTGCGCTCGACTTCTACGTGAACGACGAGATCGGGCCCCAGCCGCGCCTGCCCGGACAGCATCGGGTGCGCGTGCCGCCCCTGGGCCCGGGCGAACGCTTCGAGGTTCCCATGCGGCTGCTCTTCGACAAGCCGCGCCTGGTCGGCGTGCACGCGCAGGTCGATACGGACGAAGAGACGAACGACCTCGACCGCTCCAACAACGTGACCGGCCCGGCGATCGTGGCGGTCGGCAGCGCCGAGCAGTCGGGTCGTGCGGATCTGGTCATCGAGTCGCTCGAGCTCGATCCCCCGTCGGCGACCCTGGGCGATCGGGCGGTGATCCGCGTGCGGGTCGCCAACCGCGGGACCGCGGACACGGCCGTCCCCTTCTCGGTCGACCTGAGCTTCGGGCCGGACGCGCCGCTGCCGGGTTTCGCGAATACCGCCGAGCCGGAGCGCCGCTCCCTCGATCTGCGCTTCCTGGCCGCGGGCGCGTCGTTCGTGCTGCCCGGCATTCCGCTGTCCTTCAACGTCGGGGGAGGCTGGACGGTGCGGGCCGTGGCCGACCCGTACCACGAGATCGACGAGGGCAGCGACGGAGGAGAGGACAACAACGAGAAGAGCATCGAGGTGCGGGTGGTCCCGCGGCCTTGATCCGCCGCCCGGGCAGGGGCGGGGATGGAGTGCGATTGCACAGGGTGCAGGGACAGGCTGGGCTGTGGTCGGGAGGGCGCGGAGCCGCTCGGCTCCTGGTCGGCCTGTTCCTCGCCGCGGGCCTCGTGGCGCGGGCGCTGGAAGCCGGCGCCGTGGAGCCCTGGGACGTGGCACCCGTGGTGCCGGACGCTGCCCAGCCGCCGCTCGTGTGTCCGGGGGGAGGCAACGGTACGGACGTCGCCGACGCGCTGCTGGTCCTGCGCCGCGCTGTCGGCCTCGTGAGCGGCTTCGCGTGCGATGGCGTCACGATCGGCGACGAGGGTGTGGACGTGGCTCCGCCAGCGGCCTTCGACGCGAGCGCCGATCCGCCGCTGTTCGTGGCCGGTGGCGAGGGCGTCGTCGACGCGAGCGACGCGCTGGTGCTGCTGCGCGCCTCGCTCGGACTCGTGCGCATCACCGCAGCGCCCGATCTCCACTTCGAGGGCGGGCTCTTCGCCGCCGACTTCCCGCTCCTGGCCGGCATCGGCAGCACGCTGCTCGCGCAGGCGGTCTCGCGCAACGCCGCCAGCGGCCCGGCTCTGCTCTGCGCCTACCCGACGGATCCCCTCGCGGTGCCGGCGCCGGCGCCGCTCGCCTGTTCCCCGCTCGAGGGCTTCGCGGCCGGCGAGTCGCGGCAGGTGGGCGTCGACCTGACGGTACCCGCCGACACGGGATTCCGATCCTTCTGGCTGGTGCTCGACGACGGCGACCAGATCCCGGAATCCGACGAGGGCAACAACGTCCTCGCGGGCTCCCTGCTCGTGGCGCCGCCGCCGCCGCCCCAGCCCGATCTCGTCTTCCCGACCTTCGGAGCGATCGGTGTCAGACCTCCGGTCCCCCTCCCCGGCGAGCCGTTCACGCTCGAGGTGACGATCCGGAACCAGGGAACGGCACCCGTCCAGGTGCCCTTCGCGCTCGACGTGTTCTTCGATCCCCCCGTCCCCCCGGAGCCCGGCGCCTGCGCGCCGTTGTTCTCGCAGGTGGAGACGCCGGTGCCGGGTGGCGGCGAAATCGTCGTCTCGCTGCCGACCGGTCTCGGCAGTGGCGTCGCTCCCGGCCCCCACGTGCTCTGGGCCACGGTCGATGGGGGGCTCGAGACCTGCGGGCCGCCCGTGGCGATCGGCGACGTCGCCGAGATCAACGAGTCGAACAACGTGAGCCCACCGCTCCCGCTGTGCATCGGGAGCGGCCCGGCCGAGCCCGGCGATCTCGTCGACCTGCGCGCCGACGCCATCGTCCCGAGCTTTGCCGGCAGCAGCTTCCGCGTGAGCGCGGGGTTCTCGAACGCCGGCACCCGCGACGTGGTGCCCTTCGCCGGCGGCTTCCCCCAGCCGGCCGCCTTCGCCCGGCTCCGGATCTCGGTCTTCGGCGCCCAGCCCCAGGAGCTCTCGTCGGACCTGCCCTGCTTCGTGGTGGGCGCGCAGGGGTTCCTGGAGAGCGACCTCCTGCCGCTGCTCGCGATGCCCGCGCGGATCGAGCTCGATCTCGATCCCGATCACCAGATTCCCGAGCTCGACGACACCAACAACCGACGCTGCATCCAGGTGAACCTGGATCGGTCGATCGACCCCTGCTGAACGAACCCGTCCCATCGTGGAGGAGCCCGTTGCCATGGACCGACCCAACCGTTCCCGAAGCCCCCTCGCGCATTGCCTCGCTCCCGCGTGTCTCGTGGCGATCCTCGCCACCGGCCTGCTCGCCACCGGTTGCCAGCACGGCATCCACGACGGGAAGGGGGACCGGGTCGTGGCGCGCATGGAGGGCTGGCAGCTCACCGAGGCAGAGCTCGAGGAGGAGATGCACAGCGAGCTGTTCAAGGCCGAGATCGATCATGCCAACCAGATGCACGCCGCCAAGGAACGGCGCCTGAGCTTCCTGGTCGACGCGCGTGTGATCACGGAAGAGGCGAAGCGGCAGGGGATCACGCCGACCGAGCTCATGCGCAAGGAGGTCGGCGAGCCCGCCGAGCTCGTGAGCGAGGAGGACCTCCGGGCGCTCTACCAGCAGTACGAGGAACGGATCGGCCGGCCCTTCGACGAGGTCCACGACGAGCTCCGGAAGGTGCGGGTCGGACAGAAGCGCGAGGAGCTGAAGAACGCCTTGCTCGCGCGGCTGCGCAACGAGGCCGGCGTCGAGATCGATCTGCCCCAGCCGGTGCTCCCCGTGGTCGCGGTGGCGGGGGGAGAGCAGGCGCCGGCGCGCGGAGACGCGCAGGCACCGGTGACGATCGTCGAGTTCTCCGACTTCCAGTGCCCCTACTGCCGGAGCATGCGCGAGCCGATGGAGGCGCTGTTCGAGGAGTACCCCGGCAAGCTCCGCCTCGTCTATCGCCACTTCCCGCTGAGCTCCCACGCCGAGGCGATGCCCGCCGCCCAGGCGTCGATGTGCGCCAACGAGCAGGGTCGCTTCTGGCCCTACCACGATCTGCTCTTCGAGCACCAGGACGCGCTGAGCGACGAGAAGCTCCGGGAGCTGGCCGGCGCGGTCGGTCTCGATCTCGCCGCCTTCGAGACCTGCCTGGCCTCGGAGCGGTATCGCGCCCTCGTCGAGGCGGACCTGGCGGCCGGTCGCGACGCTGGCGTGCAGGGCACGCCGGCCTACTTCGTCAACGGCAAGCCGGTGTTCGGTGCGGAGCCGATCGACGTGTTCCGTCGTCTGATCGAGAGCGAGCTCGGAGGGAAGCGGGGCTGAAGGGACCCCGTCGGTGACGGGTCCGTGAGGAAATCGAGATGAAGCGTTTGCTCTCGTGGCTGCTGCTGTCCCTGCTGCTCGGTGGAGTCGCCTCCGTCGCGCGTGCCCAGCCCGGAGACGTGGCACCGGGGACCGCCGCAGGGTCGGCCTGGTGTCCCGCGCAGCGGGACGGACGCGTCACGGTCGCCGATGCGTTGATCGCCCTGCGCCGGGCGCTTTCCCTGGTGAGCTCCATCGGCTGCGGCCTGGGGGACTGGTCGATCGACGTGGCGCCGGGTGTTCCCTTGCCCGCACCCGGCGGCGGTCTCGCGCAGTGGAAGCCGACCCCCGACGGGCTCGTGAACGCCGCCGACGCCCTCGTGCTCCTGCGGGCGGCGGTCGGCCTGATCCGGCTCGAGCCGGCGAACGCGGACTACCGGACCGATCTCGGCACGCTGCCCGCGCAGCCGGCGCTCGGGGACCGCGACGTCTTCCCCGGCGATCCCTTCCCAGACGAGTTTGCCGGCGACGTGGACTGCAACCTGAACGGTGCCTTCGACGGTCCGGCCGAGGTCCGCCTGCGCACGGTCGTCGGTCTCGCGCAGCCCCCCACGGTTCCCTTCGAGGTCTGTCTCTGGATGCGAGAGGACGCCACCGCCTGGGACTTCGATGCGCCGCCCTTCGGCGGCTCCTTCCCGGGACCCGAGGACGTCGACGGAGACGGGGACGGCCTCTTCGCCAACCCGCCGCCCCGTCCCGCGGATGCCTGCTCGGTCGTCTGCCCCGAGGGCTTCTCGGCGCCCGGGATCACCTGCGCGACGACCGAGTCCGCCGGCGGCCATGCGTTGATCGTCGAGGTCGGCCCCGTCTTCGCGACCGAGCCCGTCGAGACGATCCAGGAGTGGTCGGCCGTCGTCGACCCCTTCCACCGCCTCGCCGACGAGACCTTTGCCGACAACGTGCCGGGCCAGGCGCCGGCCCTGTACGTGGCGCAGTGCCCACCGGTCGCCGCGGATCTCGTGCCGCGTCCGAGCGCGGTGCCGATCATCCAGCCGGCCGCCCCTTCGCAGTTCGACCCGATCTCCTTCCATTTCGAGGTCGCGAACGTCGGCGATGCGTCGGCCGTCGCCAGCTTCTGGAGCGACGTCTTCATCGACTACGCGGGCGTCTTCCCGCCCGTCCCCGGCCCCTTCGGGCCCTTTCCGCCGACCAGCCGCTCCTGTGCCGAGGTCGTGATTCCGCCCGGCGAGCGCTTCGACCCCGGCGAGTCCGTGGCCCTCGCGTTCTCGCAGTTCGTTGCGGAGGGTGGCGACTGCGTGGCGGGTGGAGGGCCGCTCCTGCTGCCGCCGGGACTGCACGACTTCCGGGCGCTCGTGGACAGCACCGGCAGTCAGCCCGGCAACCCGCCCGGCACCGGCGGCGCGATCCACGAGCTCGACGAGGGCAACAACCTCTTCCCGCAGGGCGCCAGCACCGCGGAGGGACGGTTCTGCGTCGGCAGCGGCCGCGGCCTCGGGAGCCCCGATCTCGCCATCACGCGCGTACGGTTCTTCGAGCCCGGGAGCTCCGAGGAAGCGTGCCATCGCGAGGTGGGGGACGTGGTCGACGTCCAGGTCGAGTTCCAGAACCTCGCCGATCTGGCCGGGGCCAAGGACCTCGGCATCTCGAAGGGCTTCGAGAACTTCCGCTATGCGCTCGCGGCGCCTTCGACCGCGCTCGACGGCTTCGAGTTCGACTGCGTGCCGGTCGGAGCCCTCCAGGCTCCGCTACGGGGGCGCGTGACGCAGAACCTCGGCGCATCGACCCTGCAGCTCTCCCTCGCTCCGACCCCCGCGCTGCCACCCCTGCCGGCGGCCCCGCCGGACCTGAGCCCCGGCAACAACGCGGTCACGGTCCCGATGCTCAACGCGCCCCCCGTGGTCTCCGCGGGCCCGGATCGGGCCGGAGCCGTGAATGTGAACCTGGCGATCGACGCGAGCGCCTCCGATCCGAACGACGTGCCGGCGGGCAGCCAACCCCTCGCGATCCTCTGGAGCGTCACGAGCCAGCCGGCGGGCAGCAAGCCCCTTCTCGGCAACCCGACCGTCCTCGACACCACGTTCCGGGCGGACCTTCCGGGGCGCTACACGCTCCGGCTCGAGGCGCGCGACTGCGGTGCTTCGGGCTTCGTCGCGGCCGACACCATGAACGTGGACCTGGCGCCGTGACGGGAGGCGAGCGCACGCGCCAGCGGCTGCTTCGACGATTCGTTCCGAGCGGCCGGCACGAATCGTCGGACGCGCCGGCTCGAAGCAGGGGCGCGCCTGGCTCCGAGGTGGCCGCCGCAGCCCGTAACTCCCTGGATTCGCAGAGCTGCTCACTCGAAGGGGAATCCACTCGGATGCCTGGCGAAACCGGCACGGGCTTTGCGAAGGAACTCCTCCGTCCGCCCGACGCGCCACGGTGGTGCCGCGTTCGAGGCCGGGCGCCGGAGGAAGCTCGAGCGCGGCGAGGGTCCGCGCAGCGGGGGCCTCCGGGTGGCAAGGTCGCTGCGGCGGCGATTGGATGGAGGTAGATCGTGATGAGGACGCATTTCGCATCCCTGCTGGCGGTGGCGCTCGGCGTCACGCTCGGCGCGGGGACGGCGTTGGCGGGCAAGACGGTCCTCGAAGAGGAGTTCGTGGGTGCCGTCGAGAATCGCAACAAGGTGGGCTTCGACGTAGGCGAATCGCCCTTCGAAGAGGGGATCAACGGGGTCGTGGCGCGGATCGCGAACTCGGCCAACTCGATCGCCGAGGGTCCGCCCCCGGGCCGCTCCGACTCGAGCGCTTGCGATCCCTCGGCCACCAACGCGGCCAACGACCCCAAGTGCTTCGAGGACTTCGCCGGGGATCCCGTGAACCGCATCCAGTTCGACCCGAGGCGTTGCCTCCAGGACGAGGTCCCGGAGCTGCTCCAGGACGGCGGGACCGATGCGATCCGGGTGGGCTGCACGGGTGCCGGCGGCACCGACTTCTACAAGACCGGGAGCCAGGTGAAGGAGGCGTTCAAGACGGCTGGCGCGCTCCTGGTGCCCGGCGCGAGCTCGGTGAACGGCTTCCCCGTGTACCAGAACGTCCCGACCGACATCGTCACCGGCCAGCGCGGCTTTGCGGCCGACTACCAGTGGACGATGGGGCTCGAGCGGCCGGTGGTGTCGGACATCCAGGTCCAGATCTGCCTCGACGTGCGCCGGCCGCAGGAAGAGGACGACGCGCTGGGCCAGGACGCCACGATCGCGCTGCGCGAGTTCTGGGACCATCACGGCCCGGAGCATCCGGTGCTGATCCGCGTGGTCCATCATCGCGGCAACCTCCAGCTCCCGGCTCCCCAGGGCAACGGCCCGTCGCGCTGCCCTTGCGAGGACCGCTCGCTGGTGGACATCCTGAATCCGACCCTGCAGCACGTCCATCATCCGGTGTATCCGGAGGACCAGCTCCCCGATCCGGGCTTCGTCGAGGTTTCGGAGGAGATCCTCGACGAGAGCGTGGCCTTCATCGGCAAGGACTGCATCGTGAAGACGGTCAAGAACGACGGCTTCATCGCCGCTCGTGACTTCATCACCGTACAGCTCAAGATTCCGTCGACGACGCGACATCGCGTCCGTGCGTCGCAGGACTCTGCGGCCCTCGGCTACATCGGGACGCCCCTTCCGGGCGAGACCGGCCTCTGATCGGCGGGTGCAGCGATGAAGCGGCACGAGTTCCAGAGGATCGCACTCAGCAAGGAGAAGAGAATCATGAAGCGCGCAACGACGTTCCTCGCGGCGCTGGCGGCGATGGCCCTGCTGCCCGCCCAGGCTTTCGCGGGGGCGATGGTGAAGGAACACGAATGCGTCGGCCGCGACACCGTGCTCGACAAGCGCGGTGACGACGGCGGCTGCACGCCGATCGGATCCCCGATCGCGCCTCCGGGCGGGCCGGGAAACAAGTACGGCACGGAGGATGTGGACGAGTTCGCGGGCGAAAGCTTCTCCCGCAGCGGCATGCTCGAGGTCATCCCGGTGCCTTCCGGGAACTACCAGTCGATCCCGACGATCAAGGAGCCGGGGTTCCGCCAGGCGGGCTTCCCGGCGAGCGCCGAGTGGCGAATCGGGATCAAGAGCAGCTCCATCCTCTCGAACCTGGAGGTCACCTGCTCGGTCTGCGCTCAGCGCCCGCAGAGCATGGGTCCGGGGCAGACCTACATTCCGTACGAGAACGGGTACGAGCAGGACTACTTCGAGGGAGACAGCGAGCTGCTCGCCAAGCTGAACAAGGCCCAGGAGCCCTGGCGCCTCTCGGTGCGGCATACCTGCAGCAGCGGCAACCCGACCTGCAGCGGAACCCAGCCTCTCAAGGTCCGCACCATTCCCGGGCTGCTCCAGTACACCTCGGCCCGGGGGGAGCCCTCGTCCTACGTCGAGTGGCTGGGCTGCAAGCCCAAAGTCGTGGTGGTGGAGAACGATGGCACGTTCTTCCGCGGCGACCTGCTGAACGTCACGATCGACGTTCCGGCGACCGCCGACCTCCACGCCAACCTGGACGTGACGTCCTGCGAGGTCTCCTACATCCGTGGCTGCCTTCCCGGGGAAGGTGCCTTCAAGGACATCTGCCTGGGTGAGCCCTGAAAGGCGAGACACCATCGCCTCGATGGGCAGGAGCAGGAGACGAGAGCCATGTACAGGATGGTGAAGGGGGCGCTGTGCAGGCCGGTACGGCACCTGCGCCCGGCGTCCCCTTCCCTCCGGGCTCTCCGGCCCATCTGGACAGCGCGCTCGACGCCGCGAACCGGATGGGCCGTCCTCCTTTCCTGGCTCCTCGTATCCCCTGCCGCCCGGGGCGGCCAGGCGGAGCCCCACATCGACTTCCTCGACGGAGAACAGGGCCTGGCGCTGCCGGCGGGCGCCGCGGAGCAGCTCGCGGAGCCCGGCGCGCTCGACCGCCTCCTCGGCCGCTCCTTCGGCCGCATCGAGGTGTTCCGCGGCGACGACCTGCTGCGGGTGGTTGCCGTCGCTCGCAGCGAGGGCTCCGCGTCCGAGCTCGGCGCGATCCGCGCGAGCCTGGCGGCAGCCCGCGGGCCTGCGAGCGAACCGCCGGCCACGGCAGAGCCGGCGCCGGCGATGAGCCTCGCGGACGCGGTCGCGCTGGCGAAGGACGCCGGGGCCTCCCCGGACGAGCGGCAACGCGCCGTCGCAGCGCTCGCCGCCTCCGGAGCGACCGCCGCCGTCGACGCGCTTCGTGGCCTGGCGGCCGCGGAGTCGGGAACCGACCTGGGACGGATGGCCGTCCTGGGTCTCGGTCGATTCGCGGGAACGGAGGCGGAGGCAGCGGCGGCGGAGGCCCTGGGCGAGATCTCCCGATCCGATCAGGTCGCCCCCGTCGACCTGTTCCGCGCGCGCGCGGCCTACGACATGACCCCGCTGATCGCGGACTTCCAGGCGACGGACGACACGCGGGTCCGCTACCGGAAGCTCCAGGCCGCGGCGAACAGCACGGACTGGCAGGGCCTCACCGATTTCTACCTCGCGGCGCTCCAGGACCCCTCGAGCGACATCGTCCGGACGGCCGCGATGGACATGGGCCGCCTCGCCGACGGCCTCGACCCCGGCCGCGTCGTATCGGCGCTCGAGTGGGTCGCCGCGAACCACCGCAGCAGGAGCGCACGGGAGGGCGCCGCCATCGGGCTGCGCTACGCGAGGACCGGAGGGCCGGCCCTCGATCCGGGACCGAATTTCGACCCGGCTCTACACGGCGGAGCACCGCCCTCGAACGGAGGCGGGCGTGGACCGCGCGCGCCTGCGAGTGGGCAGGTGGTCGTGTTCGGTGAGAACGATTGAGCGGATCCTGCCGCCGCCGCTGGCGTCGTGGCAGGGCCGTGGGCGAGGTCGAGGGCGAGCTGAGGCTCGCAGTGGATGCAGCGCGGAGGATCCGGAGCGGATGCGAGGCGTGATACGGACAACTGGAAGCGGGTCGGCTCCAGAACGGTGGCGGCCCGAGGAGAAGATCGCACATGAACCTCCGGACTCGCTGTTGGGGAGAGGCCGGTTCGCTCCTCCGCGTGCCGCTCCTGCTCGTGCTCGCATGGCCTCTCGCGGCCTCGGCGCAGCCGGCTTCCTTCCAGGCGCTCGAGCAGGCCGTAATCGACGCCGGGAACGGAACGCGCCCCGACATCGCCGTAGCCGCCTGTCAGACCGATCCCGAGGACGCTCTTGCCTGTCTCGAGGGCAACTCCCCGATCACCGGCTCGGGCTGGGACATCAACGAAGCCTGCTTCACGCTCGATCAGGACGGCGTCCTGAGCGTCGGATTCCTGCAGGGCGGCAGGGCCGGCGACGGGGACGGTGACGGCGATCCGAACGCCGGCACCTTCCAGTTCGACAAGGCCGGCATCGGCGAGCGGGAGGGCTATGCCGTCGAGATCGACACCAACGTGCCGCCCGATGGCCTGGCGGACTTCCGCCTGGCGGTGACCCAGACGAACGTCGGTGGCTTCGCGCTCAGCGGCCTCGCCGGATCGGAGGGTGGCCTGTGCGCCGGACCGCTCCTGGTGGGAGACCCGGTTCGGGTGGAGCCCTGCGACGTGCTGGCGGGAGCCCTGGTGGGCAGCTTCGCGGCCGGAACGCGCGGCGTGGCGCTTCCCGGGCCGGGCAGCGTCAGCCGGGAGATCCTCCTGGAGGTCGCGACGGCCGATCTGCCGCGTCCCTTCGACGTGGATCGCTTCGTCCTGCGGCTGCAGAGCGGGTCCCAGGACGATACCTGCCTGGAGGACCAGACCATCTTCACGGTGGCACGGGCCGGCATCTCCCTCGAGAAGCAGGCGCGGGGCACCTGCCAGCCTCCGGCTCCGGGCTCGTTCGTCTTCAGCTCCGAGTACACGATCGTCAACGACGGCTCGCTCGAGTTCGATTCGCTGCGCCTCGAGGACGCGCCGTCCTCGGAGGTCCCGCTCGGAACCCCGACCTGCGCGGTCACCGAGGGCGAGCCCGACTCGATCCCGACGGGCCCGCTCGCGGTGACACCGACCGGCGGCGGCGGCTTCACGGCCTCGATCGCCGGCGCCCTGCCGCCGGCGGACTTCCGCGCCAATCCGGCCAGCCCCTTCCCCTCTACCGGTGACATCGACTGCGGTCTCGACGGGATCCTCGATCCGAGCTGCGGCCGCGTCGTCGTGCGCTGCGAGTGGCCGGGCATCTCGGCCGAGCCCTTCGAGCCGAACGAGTCGCTGACCTTCGAGAACGTCGCCGAGGTCTTCGGCCTGGAGGGCTCGACCACCCGCGCGAGCGATCGTGCCGAGGCCGGCGCGAGGGCCGACAAGAACCAGTGCCCGAAGCCGCCCGACGACGGCGGGGGCACGCGCAAGGAGCACGAAGGGGTCGGCTTCGACGATCAGCTCTCGCTCGTACCCACCCTGCCGCTCGGCAACGGGACCCAGTTCGGCAGCGGCGTCTTCCCGGACGGGGAGCCGGACGTGGATTCGCGCGAGACCTTCACGACCCAGGGCGCGCTCGAGGTCATCGGGCGACCGGGCGTGTGGTCGAACATTCCACGGATTCCGCCTGGCAAGGCCGGCGTGCACCCCCAACCCGGCCTACCCGCCCTGTTCAGCTGGCGCATGCTGGTCTCCAATCTCCCGATGCAGGACGTGATGGACGTGAGCTGCTCCCTGTGCGCCGAGCGCGCCTGGCGCGACGACCACAGCCCGGCCCAGACCTTCACGCCGCGCGGGGGCGTGGATCCGGGACTGACCTCCTACCTGGTGGCGAACGAGCCGGCGCTGATGGAGGTGGTCCATTTCTGCGGACCTCTCCACACCGAGTCACCGTGTGGAGGGCCGATGGACGCGATCACGACGCCCGGCCTCGAGCGGGTTCCGACCGACATGCGGCCGTACAACTACATGGAGTTCCTGGGCTGCAAGCCCAAGACGATCCTCCTCGAGCCCTTCGGAGGACGGCAGAACAGTCTGCTCCTGCCGGGCGACCTGATCGAGGTCCGGATCCTGGTGCCGGGCAGCGAGCGGGCACGGGTCTTCGCCGACGTGTCGTCCTGCGAGGCGGCCTACCTGACGGCGGATCCCCTGGCGCCCTGAGCGGGTTTCGCCTCCGAGGAGCGATGCCGGCCGCCCGCGGTGCTGCTGCGGGCGGCCGCTTCGCTACCTCGACCGGTGTCGGCGCGCAAGCCGGCGGCGCCGCGCGAGCGCGCCGAGGGCCACGGCCGCGCCGAGAACGCCGGCCTCGGGCTCCGGGACGAGGCGGACGGCGATCACGGGACGCTGGCCCGGAGGGATCGGTAGCGTCGCGGGGTCGGTGATCGATTCCACGACCAGCGCGAGGTCGGGCGGACCCGCTCCGATCGCATCGAACTCGATGGCGAAGACGTCGCCGCTCGCGCCGAGGCCGGCGACCGAGAGGAGCGCGACGTCGACGTTCCCCGGCGCGCTGGCGTTCGCGCTGGGAAGATCCACCGCGGCGCCCGCCGCGGACGCGCACGGTGCGGACGGCGGGTCGAACGCACAGACGATCGGGTCGACGAGGGTCGGGAAGGTGGGGTTCCCGGCCAGGACGGGTTGCAGGATCGCGGGGTCGAAGGTCAGCGAGAGGTCGAGCGAACCGATCGCGACCGGAGGCGGACTCTCGAAGGAGACCACCGCCCAGGCAGTCGCTGCCCCCGCGGGCGAGGAAGGCAGGAGGGCGGCGGGTAGGCCCAGGAGCCAGCTTGCGAGGTGGGCTCGGCGGCCGCCACGCCCGCCGGGCCTCGCAGCGGGACGGACCCCGACGTCGAGATCCGGGCCGACACCGGACCGTTCCGCGTGCTCTTGCTGCTTCCGGATGCGCCGGGGGCGGGCGCTCCGCTGATCGCAACCGGATCGGAGCGTCATCTTCGGCAACTCCCTCGTCGTGCAACGGCGAGGGATTGGACCACAGATCCGCCGCTCCCGTCCAGCCTTCTCGTGGGACTTCCGCAACTCCGATGAGGCTTGTGTCGGATCCACTTCCGTGGGTATGCTGGGCGGCGCTGCTGCTGGACCGGGGATCCTGCGGTTTCGGAGCGAGGATGCGGAAGACACGCCGACGCGTCTCGGCCGGGCTCCGTTCGAGGGGCCAGGGGCGGCGCTGCGCCACCCCGGTTCGCAGGCCGGCCCGGCTGCGCCGGGCGCTCCTCCTCCTGCTGCTGCTCCCGATCGGGCTCCTACCCGATCCGGAGACCGCAGCCGCCTCCTCGCCCTCGACCCTCGAATGCGAGTACGTCGGGGATCGCGAGAACCTGCCGGGCCGGGGGGGCGGTGACGAGCGGCTTCCCCGGCCGACCCGAAGCCGCTTCGCCGGAGCCACCCGGTGGACCACCGAGGGGCCTCCCGCTGGCAGTGGCGGCTTCGACGACCCGGGCAGCGCGATTCCCCGCCGAGGCTTCGCGACGGCCGCCGGCTGCTCGTGCAGCTCGAGTGGCGCACCCGACCCGTACTCCCGGGCGGGAAGCCTCGGGGAGGCCTTCGTGGCCGAGGGTGCGCTCGGCGTGTCCGCGGAGCGTTCCGTCCATGGGCGGCCGCTGTACCAGAACGTCCCGCATTGCCCCGAGACCGGCGCCGGGGGGCTGCCGGCCCGCTTCCGCTGGACCTTCGCCGTCTCACGCCCGGTGCTCTCCGACCCGGCCTTCCAGATCTGCCTGGACGTCCGCCGCTGCTCGCAAGAGGACGACGCCCTCGGCCCCGGTGCCTCCGCCGCCTTGCGCGAGTTCAGCGACGCCTTCGGGATCGAGCGGCCGATCGCGTTGCGGGTGATCCATCATCGCGGGACGCTCTGGGATGGAACGAGCCTCGGATCCTCGCGCTGCGCCTGCGAGGACGAGACCCTTGGCTGGATCCAACGACCGACCCTGAGACGCGTCGTTCCGCCGCCCCCTTGGGAGCCACTGCCCGATCCCGATCGGGCCGGCGAGATCGACTTCAGCGTGGCCTTCGTGGGATCGGACTGCCTCTCGATCACCATCGACGACGTCTCGCGCCGGATCGCCGCGCGGGACTTCCTCACCCTCGAGGTGCTCGTGCCGGCATCGACCCGGGTCCGTGTCCGTGCTTCCGCGGATGCCGCGAACGTCTGCTACCTGGGAGCGGTCCTCGAGGGCGAGCGCGACTAGAACCCGTCCGATCGCGTCTCCGGGCCGCGCCGATCGGCAGCGAGCCGGCAGGGAAGGCGCGCAACTCGGTGGATCCGCACACCTTCTCCGCCAGGATGCATCATCGCCCGCCGCCCGCCGCCTGCCACTCCCTCGGCGCGTAGCCCACTTCCACGGTGTGGATCGCTGCTCATCCGACACTGTGCAGTGGAGATGCCGCCGATGTACCGCTGGCTCCTCACGCCGTCCTCGTCCCTTCTGCTGCTCCTGATCGCCGCCGGACTCCCCGCCTCTCCGGTCCAGGCCTCGTCGATCCGACTCGCCGACCCCTCGCCCTTCCTCTTCGGTGTCCCCGGTGGGCTTCCGGCAAGCGTCGTCGTCCACTATGCGCCGGCGTCCGACGGCGATCTCGGCCTCGACGGCAGTGCCGCGCTCTTCGATCCCGACGACATCGGCTTCGGCGTCGAGCCGGACAGCCAGCTCGCGGTGGCACTCGGCACGGGTGGGGGGATCGAGCTCGCCTTCGAGCGCACGGTGACGAGCGACGGGATCCGCAGCGCAGGGCCCTCGCTGGAGGGCGCCGAGCTCTTCTTCTTCGAGGACGGTGGGCTCGACGGTGCGAGCTTCCGGGGCCGGCTCGCGTCGGGAGCGCTGCTGCTGCTCGGGAGCCTGGACGAGCTCATCATCTTCTCGGCGGACACGCCGGGGTTCGGCCCGGATGCCCGGGACACGCTGATCGCGATCGATCTCGACCGCCTCGACCTCGGTCCACTCGAGCTGGTGAGCGTTCTCGTCCACGACGACGGCTTCACGCCGGGTCTCGATTCCTTCGAGCTCGACGCCGTCGTGAACCTCTCGCCGGGAAGGCCGACGCCAGCCCTCGCGCCGGAGCCCGGGACGCTTGGCCTGCTCGCCCTCGGGTTGCTCGCGCTCCCGGCGGTCCAGACCCGGGGCCGGAGGCCGAGGCGCCCGGGGCGCTGGCCCTCGACGTCGGTCGCGCGGGCGAGCGGTGGCCCGCAGGCGGTCGGGATCCGAGGAAGCACCTCAGCGGTAGTCGTGTGAAGCCGGCAGGGCGTCGAGGTCCGCGGGGAGTGCGAGCGGGGCCAGCCGCTCGACGCGCACGTGGACGACGCCGTCGACGTTCTGGACCGGGCCCTCGATCTCGACGAGCGGCGCGGTGTGGAGCGGTGCGCGGAAGCGCCGGTAGCGGGGCGGGGTCAGGACCGCGTTCGAGGTGCCGGTCTCGTCCTCGAGCGTGAGGAAGCACATGCCCTGCGCCGAGCCCGGGCGCTGGCGCACGACCACGTGGCCCGCGGTGCGGACGCGGCGGCCGTCGGGGACGGCGCGCAGCGCCGCGGCGGGGAGGACGCCGCGCGCCTGGAGGGCCTCGCGCAGGTGCGCCATCACGTGGGGGCCCGTCGAGAGGCCGCTCGTGCGGTAGTCGGCGAGCGTCGCCTCGAGCGGGGACATCTCGGGGAGCGGCGAATCGGTGCTCGCGGGCGCGGCGCCGGCGAAGAGCGAGCGCGGGTCGCGCTCGAGGCCGGCGACCTGCCAGAGCGCGGCGCGCCGGGTGCGCGCGGCGGGGTCGATCGAGGCGAGCGCGCCGAGCTCGGCGAGGGCGAGGAGCTCCTCGCGGGCGAGGGCGGCGCGGCGGGCGAGGTCGGCGGCGTGGGAGAAGGGGCGTTCGGCGCGGGCCGCTTCGATGCGGCGGGCGCTTCGTTCGCGCAGGCCGCGGACGAAGCGGAAGGGAAGGCGGACGGCGGGGGGTTCGGGGTTCGCGGGAGCACGCGTGGTTGCTTCCAAGGTGCATTGCCACGAAGAGTGGGCGACGTCGATCGGCAGGACGGCGACGCCGTGGCGTCGGGCGTCCTGGACCAGTGTCGCCGGGGAGTAGAAGCCCATGGGCCAGGCGTCGAGGAGGCCGGCGAGGAAGGCCGCTGGATGGTGTTGCTTGAGCCAGGCGGAGGCCCAGGCGATCAGGGCGAAGCTGGCGGCATGGGACTCGGGGAAGCCGTAGAGGGCGAAGGAGGTGATGCCGCGCACCACGTCGTCCTGGGCCGGGCCGGTGATCCCGCGGGCGGTCATGCCGGCGCGCAGGCGCGCCTCGAGCCGCTCCATGCGCTCGCGCGAGCGCTTGAAGCCCATCGCGCGGCGCAGCTCCTCGGCCTCGCCGCCGCCGAAGCCGGCCGCGGTCATCGCGATGCGCAGGAGCTGCTCCTGGAACAGCGGCACGCCGAGCGTGCGGCGCAGGATCGGCTCGAGCGAGGGGTGCGGATAGGTGACGGGCTCGCGGCCGGCACGCCGGTTCAGGTAGGGGTGCACGAGGCGGCCCACGATCGGGCCCGGGCGGATGATCGCCACCTCCACGACCAGGTCGTAGAACGAGGCCGGCTTCATGCGCGGGAGCGTCGCCATCTGCGCGCGGCTCTCGATCTGGAAGGTGCCCATCGTGTCGGCGCGCTGGATCATGGCCCAGGTGGCAGCGTCGTCGGCGGGCAGCCGCGCCAGGTCGATCGCGACGCCCTCGTGCTCGCGCACCAGCGTGATCGTGCGCTCGAGCGCGTTCAGCATGCCGAGCCCGAGCAGGTCGATCTTGATGATGCCGAGATCGGCGCAGTCGTCCTTGTCCCACTGGATCACGCGGCGGCCGGGCATCGCGGCGGGCTCGATCGGCACCACCTCGTCGAGGCGCCCGGCGGCGATCACGATCCCGCCCGGGTGCTGGCCGAGGTGGCGCGGGAGCCCGGTCATCCGCCCGACCAGCCCGAGCAGCGCGCGCACCTGGGGCGCGCCCGGGTCCACGCCGCCCTGGCGCAGCAGCGCGCGCGTCTCGTCGAGGTCCTCGCGCAGCGCGAGCGTCGAGAGCAGCTTCGCGAGCCGGTCGATCGCGCCCGGGTCGAGCCCCAGCACCTTGCCGACCTCGCGCACCGCGAGCCGCGTGCGCCAGGTGATCACGTTGGCGGTCATCGCCGCGCCCGTCCCGGTGGTTCCCGCGGGCTCGCGCGCTCCGTAGCGCGCGAAGACGTACTGGATCACCGCCTCGCGCGGCTCGCCCGAGGGCAGGTCGATGTCGATGTCGGGCCACTCGCCGCGCTCCTCGGACAGGAAGCGCTCGAAGAGCAGCTCCATCCCGACCGGGTCGACCGCGGTGATGCCGAGCGCGTAGCAGACCGCGCTGTTGGCGGCGGAGCCCCGGCCCTGGGCCAGCATCCCGCGCTCCCGCGCGAAGCGCGCCAGGTCCTCGACGATCAGGAAGTAGCCGGCGAGATCGAGCTTGGCGATCACCGCGAGCTCGTGCTCGAGCTGGCGGCGTGCGCGATCGGGGAGGGGGCTCCCGTAGCGACGCCGGGCGCCTGCGAAGGTGAGCCGGCGCAGCCACTCCTGCTGCGAGACGCCGTCCGGTGTCGGAAAGGCGGGGAAGTGGTAGCCGAGCGCGTCGAGCCGGAAGGCGCAGCGCTCGGCCACGGCGCGCGTCGCGCGCAGCCAGTCGGGGCGGTCGGCGAACAGGCGCGCCATCTCGGCGGGCGGCTTCAGGTGCCGCTCGGCGTTCGGCGCGAGCCGCCGCCCGGCGCCGTCGAGGGAGGTCTTCTCGCGCAGGCAGGTGAGCACGTCGAGCACCACGCGGTCGGCCGCGCGTGCGTGGCGGACGTCGTTGCTGGCCACCACCGGCACGCCGCAGGCCTCGGCGAGCGCCGCTGCCCGGCGTGCCGCCGCCTCGAGCCGGCGGTCGAGGTGGCGCGAGACGTCGACCCAGGTGCGCCCGGCGCCGGCCGTCGCGCGCACGCGGTCGAGCGCCGCCGCCGAGAGCGCGGCGTCGCCGCGCACGAGCGCGACGAGCTCGCCCGCGTGCGCCTCGAGCTCGTCCCAGGTCACGAAGCGGGGCGCGTGCTTGCCGCCCTTCGCGTGCGCGGCGGTGAGCAGCCGCGCGAGGTGGCGATGGCCGCGCGCCGTCTCGACCAGCAGGAGCAGCTCGGGACCGCCGAGAACCCGCACGCGCGCGCCGACGATCGCCGCGAGGCCGGCGGCCTGCGCGGCCTGGTGGAAGCGCGGGATCCCGTAGAGCCCGTCGCGGTCGGCGAGCGCGAGCGCGTGATGCCCCGTCCCGGCGGCGCGGTCGACCAGATCCTCGGGGTTCGAGGCGCCGGCCAGGAACGAGAAGGCGCTGGCGCAGCGCAGCTCGACGTAGTCCGAGGGGTGGGGCACCTCCCGATCTTCGCCTTCCATTCGCCTTGGAGCAAGCCGGAGGGGAAGACAGCGAGGATGGGAAGCGGTCGCGGTGGAGGAGGAACGAGGACCGGGAGCGGTCCGGCGGGCCCCGCGGGCGGTATCCTGCGCCGCACGGTGCGTCGCGAGGGCCGGTGATCGGGCCGGGTCCGCACGCTGCATCGTTCCAGCGGGTGGGAGCCCCGTTCCGGCCGGTGCCGGAGCCCCCGGGGTCCTGCCCAGATCCGGCTTGGCGCCGGGGGCAGGTAGGGCCACCCATGACCGATCCGGGCATCGCGCGCGTCCTGGTGCTCGCCGGCCGGCGCGCGGGCGAGGGCGAGATGGGCCTGCCCACCGCCACCAAGGCGCTCGTCGAGGTCGACGGCACGCCGATGATCGAGCGCGTGCTCGCGTGCCTGCGCGAGGCGGTCGGCACGCGCCCCACCTTCGTGAGCGCCGGCGATGCGGCCCTGCTCGAGGCGACGCCGGTGCTGCGCGCCTGGGTGGCGGAGGGCTGGCTGCGCCACCACGCGAGCGCGGGCTCGCCCGCCGCGAGCGTCCACGACTTCCTCGTGCGCGAGTCCGGCGGCGGTGCCGTGCTCGTCACCACCGCGGATCACCCGCTGCTGACGCCCGCCATGGTGCGGCATTTCCTGGGGGCGGCCGACGCCACCGGCGCCGACGTCGCGGTGGCGGTGGTCGAGGCCTCCCTGTTCCGGGCCCGGTTTCCGCGCGTGCGCCGGACCTTCATCCCGCTCGGCGACGACGCCGTCACGGGGGCGAACCTCTTCTGCTTCCGGACGCCCCGCGCCGCCGAGGCGGCGCGCTTCTGGGTCCGCGCCGAGGTCGTCCGCAAGCGACCGTGGCGGATGGCCGCGCTCTTCGGCCCGGTCACTCTCGCGCGCTTCGCGCTCGGCCGCCTCCCGCTCGACGCCGCGGTGGCCCGTGTCTCGGCCGCGATGGGCGTGCGGGCCGCCGCGATCCGCATGCCCTTTGCCGAGTGCGCGATCGACGTCGACGGCGCCGCCGACCTCGAGGCCGCTGCCCGGGTCCTGGCCGCCCGGCGGACCGCGTCCTGACGGAAGGGCGCTGCTTCGCGCCACCTCAGGGCGGACCGGCCGGCCCGCTCGCCGGCTCCCCGCCGGCCGGCTGCGATCGAGCGCCCGGCGTCCAGGCCCGCGGGCCGTCCTCCGCGACGAATCGCCCGCTCCCGGCGTCGTAGCCCCGCACCTGCCAGGAGAGCCGGCACGCCGGCGCCCCGGCCGGGTCGCGCCGGGGCTCGATGCGATAGAGGTGGTAGCGCGCACGCCGCGCCGGACGCTTCCCGATCGACGACGACGAAGGGACGCCGATCACGGGGATCGCGCCGTGGGGCCCGGGCAGCTCGCCGAGATGACTCTCGTGGGTGTGGCCGTGCAGGATCAGCTCGGCGCCCGCCCGCGCGAGCAGGGCCCGCAACGCCTCCGCGTCGTCGAGCTGGCGGCGGCGCGACTGGCCCGCCGGGATCGGCGGATGGTGCATCAGCACGACGCGGGTACGTCCTTCGGCCCCGAGCTCGTCGAGCTGCTGCTCGAGGCGGGCGCGCTGCGCCTGGCCGATCACTCCGGTGGCAAGCAGCGGCGCGGTGGGCCGCGCCGAGGAGACCCCGAGGAGCGCGAGCGAGGAGCCGATCCGGCGCACCCAGGGAAAGCCCGCCGTGGCCGGGTCGCCGGCCGGGTCCGGACGCGGCGCCTGTCGCCCCGCGCCGTCGCCCAGGTAGGCGCGCCAGGGTGCCCAGCGCTCGGCACCGGCGGCCCCGGCGTAGGCGTCGTGGTTGCCGGGCACGATCGCCACACGCTCGGGCGGCCCGATTCGCTCGAGCCAGGCGACGGCCGCCTCGATCTCCCCCGGGAGGCCCAGGTGCGTCAGGTCGCCCGTCACGGCGACGTGGTCCGGGCGGTGCGCGCGGAGATCCTCGAGCAGGGCTTCGAGCACCGCCTGGAGGTGCTCCTTGCGCCGCTTGTGGCGCCATGAGAGCCAGCCGAGCGCGCGCTTGCTCAGCAGATCCCGCGGGGATCCAAGACGGACATCGGTCGCGTGGAGATCCGAGAGATGGGCGAGCGTGAGGAAGCCGCCTCCGGCGGGACAGGCAGCTCCGGGCGCAGCCCCGGACTGGAAGCGGTCGGTCATGGAGGCGTTACGATACGGTCTCACCGGCACGGGAACACCCGGCCCCCGATCCGGTCGCTGCCGGTTCCAGAGCCGCTCCCTCCAGCGGCGATCCGAGGAGGCGCCGGCCATGCCCGACCCCCGACGGTCCGGGAGGCCCGATCCGACCTCGACCAGAGGAGCGCAAGTCCCCTGACGGCAGCGCCGCTGCGCACGCGCTCCCTCTCGTCCGCGCTCCGCCGCCGGGTGGCCGTGGTGGCGGCGGCGTCGCTCGCGACGATCGGCGGCGGGCTCGCGTTCGGCGCCCGGAGCGACGCGAGCGTCGAGCGGGGCGATCCGGGGGCCCGGCTTCCGGCGGGGGCGCTGGCCGGCGAGTACTGGGACCTCGTGGCGCGCTTCGAATCGGGGCACCTGCTCGTGGCCACGGCCGCGCTCGCCAACACGGGGCCCGGTGGGCGCACGGCGGTCGTGCTGGGGGAGCTCGTCGAGCCGGGCGGCAAGGTTCATCGCTTCTCCCGCAGCGAGCGCGAAGGCGGCTGGCGGCTCGAAGACAACGGCCGGCGTCTCGACCTCCAGTCGATCGTCCTCGACCAGGCAGGTCCCACGCGCCGCTTCGTCGTCGACAAGAACGAGCTCGGGATCGATCTCGCGATCGAAGGCGCGGGCGCGCCGGCCTGGCCGGCGCGGGATGTGAGCCCCGGCTGCGACTTCGACGTGCTCGAGGTGGCCGGCTCCGCCACGGGAAGCTTCCGTCCCGGGCGCGCGGCGGCTCCGGTCGCGCTGCGCGGGCTCGCCGCGCTCACCCACCGCTGGACGCCCGGGCTCGAGGTGGACTGCCTGCGCCGCGCCGTCGAGCTCTTCGCGATGGAGCCCGGGCTCGGCCTCTACTTCCGCGAGAGCGAGACACCGAGTGGAGCGCGCGAAGCCTGGCTGCTCGTCCGGCGCGACGGGCGCACGGTCTTCCAGGGCGCCCCGAGCGGGAGCGAGCTCGGCTGGCGAGCAGGCGCCGCCGGCTATCCAGACCTCGCGTGGCTGCGCTTCACGGCGCCGGGCCTGGCCGGCCGAGCGGAGTTCGGGGAGCCGCTCGGGGTCTTCGAGCCCTTCGCCCGGCTCCCGGCGCCGCTGCGCGCCGCCCTCGAGCTGCGCACGCGCCCGCGCCTCGCCTGGAGCACGCCCTCCTTCGAGCTCCGGAGCGGCTCGCGCTCACTGCGCGGCCCCGCGCTCGCGAAGCTCGCCTGGACCAATCCGCAACCGCCAGGGGGCGCCGGGGTGCCTGCGGCGGCCGCCTTGGAACCCGGCTCGGGAGGGAACTGACGATGCGCATCGGCGTCCTCTCCAACCTGCGCGCCGGCCAGCGCGATTCGAAGGTCGACAAGGTGCTGCGCTTCCTGGCGCGCCATCCCGACGTCCTGCACGCCGAGACCGGGAGCGACGCGGCCGTGCCGCTCGTGCTGCGCGACTTCGCTCGCGCCGGCGTCGAGATCCTGGTGCTGAACGGGGGCGACGGCACGATCCAGCACGCGCTCACCCATCTGCTCGGCAACCCCGCGAGCGACTGGCGGCCCTGGATCGCTCCGATCCGGGGTGGGCGCACGAACATGACCGCGATGGACCTGGGCGCCCGCAAGGATCCGGTGCGCGGACTCGCCGAGCTGATCGCGGCGGACCGTGCCGGCCGCCTCGGCGAGCACGTCCGGACCCGGCCGGTGCTGCGGGTCGAGACGGCCGAGGGCGTCCACTACGGGATGTTCCTGGGCTTCGGCGTCCTGCACCGGGCCGTCGACCTCGTCCACCACGTCTTTCCCGAGGGCAAGGCGCGCGGCGTGTTCGGCGCCGGCGTCGTGACCGGCGTGCTGATCGCGCGCACCGTCGTGGGCGGCATGCGCGGCCTGCTCACGCCCGACAAGATGCGCATCTCGCTCGACGGCGAGGCGCTCGAGCCGCGCGAGCAGCTGCTCGCGATGACCAGCACCCTCGAGCGTCTGTTCCTGCGCATGCGCCCGTTCTGGGGCCGGGAGCCGGCGCCGCTGCGGGTCACGCTCATCGAGGGCGGCGCGTACCGCTTCGGCAGCGCCGCGCCCGGCATCCTGCGCGGCCGCCCGCCCGCCCACGCGCGCCCCGAACACGGCTACCACAGCCGCAACGTGCACGAGCTGGCCGTCCAGCTCGACGCCGGCATCATCCTCGACGGCGAGCTCTACGACCCGATCCCGGACCGGGTGGTCCGCGTCGGCGCCGTCGAGGGCGTGCGCTTCCTGCGTGCCTGAGGCAGGCGTGGTGGCAGCGGGGGCGGCCGCGCTCGACGAGCTGCTGGCGGCCGAGCTCCACGCTCCGGTCCCCGAGCCGGTCGCGCGGATGGCCGGCGCCGTCCGCAAGCGACATGACGGTGTGTCGGCCGTCCTGTTCTACGGCTCCTGCCTGCGCCGGGGCACGACCGAGGGGGTGCTCGACTTCTACGTGCTGGTGGACGGCTACCGCGCCGCGCACCGCTCGCGGCTCCAGGCGCTGCTCGGCTGGCTCCTCCCGCCCAACGTCTTCTACGTCGAGATCGATCATGGGGGCGAGCGGCTGCGCGCGAAGTACGCGCTGATCTCGCGCCGGCACTTCCTGCGCGCCGCGCGCGGGCGGCGGGTGGACGCGCGCATCTGGTCGCGCTTCTGCCAGCCCTCGCGGCTCGTGTGGGTGCGCGACGAGGCCGCGCGCGGCGAGGCGCTCGCGGCCGTGCGCAGCGCGACCCTGACCGCGGTCGACCGCATGCTCACCTGGCTTCCGGGCGGCGGCCCGGTGCAGCGCTTCGAGCCGGCCGAGCTGTGGACGACCGCGTTTCGCGAGACCTATCGCGCGGAGCTGCGCGGCGAGAAGGCCGAGACCATCGACGCGCTCTACGCGGCGCAGGGCGAGCGCTTCGACCGGGTCGCGGTGGCGGCGCTGCGGGAGCTCGAGGCGCGCGGCCGGCTGCGGCTGCTCGCCGGCGGGCGCGAGCTCGCGGTGGCCTCGGAGCCGGCCTGGCGCGCGCGTGCGCGCCGCCGCTGGCGCCTGCGCCGGCCGCTCGCGAAGGCCTTTGCCGTCGCCGGCCTCGTGAAGGCGCCGGCCACCTTCGACGGCTGGGTGGACTACGCGATCTTCAAGGTCGAGCGGCACAGCGGCGTGCGCGTCGAGCTGAGCGAGCGCCAGCGCCGTCGCCCTGTCCTCCACGCCGTGCCGATCCTGATCCGCCTGCTGCGCCAGGGCGTGCTCCGCTGATCCGGTTTGCCCCTCGGGGTCTTCCTGGCATGCACGCCGGCCGTTTCGTACCGTCCCGCCGCCTCCTCCGCGCTCTACTCCTCCGGTCCTTCTCACCTGCAGCGACGGCCCCGGGAGCGACGCGCGCCATCGCCACGCCAGGCCGACGCCACCGATGAAGCAAGCCCAGGCGGTTTCGCGCTCTCCGAGCTCCGTCGGCCCTCCCGCCCGCCCGCGGCGGTCGCCGCCCCCGCACCGCCGGCGGCTCGGCCGCACGCTCCGGCGCGCGGTGCTGCGCGAGCTCGTCTTCCCGAGCCTCTTCGCGCTCGCGGGGATCACCTTCGTCGTCCTCGCGGCGGACCTGGTCGGCTACTCGGATCTCGTCGTGAACCGCGGCTTCGGCGTCGGGGAGGTGGCCTGGATCGCGCTCTACCGCTCGGTGCCGATGCTCGGCCGTGCGATCCCCTTCGCGGTGCTGGTCGGGGTGCTCGTCGGGCTCGGCCGGCTCGGCGCCGATCGCGAGATCGTGGCGCTCGAGGCCGCGGGCATCTCGGCGCGCACGCTGGCCGGGCCGGTGGCGGCCTTCGCCGCGCTCTTCACGGCGGCGGGTGTGGCGCTCGCGCTGGCAGCGGTGCCGTGGGCGAACCGGAGCCTCGACGCCACGCTGCGCGCGTTCAGCGCCGGGGAGCGCGGGACGCCCTTCCGGAGCGGCCAGGTCGAACGCCTCGGCGACTGGCGGCTCGTGGCCCGCGAGGTCTCGCCGCGCGGCGACGTGCTGCGCTCGCTGGCGGTACGCGCGCCGAGCCTGGGCGGCACGGTGTTCGCCGAGCGCGCGACCCTCGACCACGAGGACGGCCACCGCACCCTCGCGATCGAGAACGGCGTGGTGATGGCGACCGTGGGCAACGAGCCCACCCAGGTGCGCTTCGAGAGCATGCGCCAGGTCCTGGCGGCGCCGGAGAGGGTCGACTCGCTCGAAGGCTGGGCAGCCTCGGCGCCGGTCGCGGAGCTGCTCGCCTCGATGGGAGCGGGCGCCGACGCCTCGCGCCGGCGCGAGGCGCGCCAGGAATGGCACCAGCGCGTGGCCCTGCCGATCGGCACCGTGATCTTCGCGCTGCTCGGCGTGGGTCTCTCGATCGCGCGGGCACGGCCGTCGCGCTCGAGCGGCATGGTGCTCGGGATCGCCGCGGCGGTGGTCTACTACGGGCTGCTCCAGCTCGGCAACGGACTCGCGCGCGCCGAGACCTTCCCGGTCGAGCTGGCGGTCTGGCTGCCGAACCTCGTGCTGGGTGCGCTGGCGGCGGTGCTGCTCGTGACGCTGCCCGCCCGCCGCAGCGGACCGGTGTGCCCGCACGGGTGGGCCCGGCGCGGCGGCGAGGCCGCCGCGCGGCCCCCCCGCCTGCACCGCTTCGTGCTCGACCGCTACCTGCTCGTCACCTTCCTCGAGCTCCTGCTCCTGTGCTTCGGGGCGCTCCTCGCCGCCTACTTCGTGATCGATCTCCTCGACAACATGAAGTGGTTCACCAAGTACGGCTCGACGCCCGGCGAGGTGCTTCGCTTCTACGGCGCGCGCCTCCCGCTGCTCGCCTCGCGCGTAGTCCCGATGGCGCTGCTCGTGGCGTCGGCGCTCACCCTGAGCCTGCTCGGCGCCACCGGCGAGCTGGTCGGCATGCGCGCCTGTGGCATCCCCACCTCGCGGATCGTGGCGCCGGTGCTGATGGCCTGCATCGTCGCGGCGGTGGCCTACCACCCGCTCGCCAACGACCTGGTGCCGCGCGCGAACGCACGCGCGAGCCGCATCAAGCAGACCGAGATCAAGGACAAGGGGGCGGTGCAGGTGAAGCTCTGGTCGCTCTCGGGCGACCGCCTGCTCGAGGCCGAGCGCCTCGACCCGATGGCGGGTACGGCGAGCGGTGTCGTGCTCTACGAGCTCGGCCCCGACGGCCTGCCGCGCTATCGCACCGACGCCGCGCACGCGCTCCACGTCGGCGGCGGCAACTGGAGCCTCGAAGAGCCGCGCCGCTTCGCGATCGACGCCGAGGGCATCCACCCGATCGCCGCCGAGCCCATCGTGCAGCTCGGCCAGGACGCCGTCGTCGAGGTCGAGGGCGAGCACCTCTCGATCGCGGACCTGCGCCGCGAGATCCGCGTCCTGCGCGAGCGCGGGCTCGACCCGACCGCCTTCCGCGTGGACCTCGCGATCAAGCTGGCCTCCCCGCTCGCGTGCCTGCTCCTGCCCGCGCTCGCGTTGCTCTTCGCGGCCGGCGGCCCGCCCTTTCCGAAGCCGGTCCACACCCTCGTCGCCAGCGCGCTCGCCGGGGGGGGCTGGGTGCTCCTCGCGGCGGTGGGTGCCTCGCTCGGCTACGGCGGGGCCGTCTCGCCGTGGCTCGCCGGCTTCGGGCCGGTCGGTGTGCTCGGGGGCGCGGCCGCGGTGCTCGCCACCCGGGTCCGCGGCTTCGGGAGGGGAGCATGAGGCGCGCCGCCCTGTCTCCGCGTGCCAGCGTTCTTGACAGCGAGCGGAGGGGCTTGGAAGATGCCGCGGTGTGCCGCGCCCCTTCCCCCCGCCGGGTCGCGTGCCGGAGGGAGGCCACCCGTGCCTGAGCCCGCCGTCCACCGGACGGGCCGGCCGTCCGCGCAACACCCGCCCGGCGAGCGCTCGCCCGGTGACCGCTCCCGGCCGGGGCAGGCACCCCGTGTCTGGCTCCTGATGGGCCACCGCGCCGGCGACAACTCGCAGGTCGAGGCGCTCGGCGAGGCGATCGGCTGGCCCTTCGAGATCAAGCGCTTCGTCTACCAGCCGTGGGAGCGGCTCGTGAACCTGCCCTTCGCATCGACACTGGCGGGTGTGGTGAAGGAGCGTTCGAGCGCGCTCGGGCCGCCGTGGCCGGATCTGGTCATCTCGGCGGGGCGCCGCAACGAGCCGATCGCGCGCTGGATCCGCAACCGCTCCGATGCGCCGATGCGGCTCGTGCACGTGGGACGGCCCTGGGCCGCCCTGGAGAGCTGGGATCTGGTGGTGACGACGCCCCAGTACCGGCTCCCGCGCCTCGCCAACGTCCTGCACAACGAGACGCCGCTCCACCGCGTGACGCCCGAGCGTTTGCAGGAGGCCGCCGCCCTGTGGGAAGAGCGCCTCGCGCACCTGCCGCGGCCGCGCGTCGTGGTCCTCGCCGGGGGGCCGAGCGGCCCGTACCCCTTCGACGCGCGCTCGGGCGCGCGGCTCGCGCGCGACGCGAGCGCGCTGGCCGCGCGGGCGGGCGGCTCGCTGCTCGTCACCACCAGCGCGCGGACCCCGCGCGAGGCCATCGACGCGCTGTTCCGCGGCGTGTCGGTCCCCTCGTTCCTGTACCGCTGGCGACCCGGCGATCCCGACAACCCCTACTTCGGCTTCCTCGGCCTGGCCGACCAGCTCGTCGTGACCGGCGACAGCGTCTCGATGATGACCGAGGCCTGCGTGACCGGCCGCCCGGTGTTCCTCTTCGACACCGGGGAAGGTCGCTTCTCCATGCGTGAGCGCGACGAGGCGGGCCCTCCCTGGTGGCACTGCCTCGACCGCGCCCACCTGAACGCCGTGATCTACCGGATCGGCATGCGCTGGGGGCCGACGCGCTGGACCCGCGACATCCGGATCGTGCAGAAGCTGCTCGTTGCCTCCGGCCGCGCTGCCTGGCTCGGCGAGGGCGCTCCCGCCGAGCAGCCGCCGCCCCTGCGCGACATCGAGCGCGCGGCGGCGCGCGTGCGCGCGCTCTTCGAGCCCGTCGTGCTCCCGCCGCCGCCCGCCCACGCGGGCTGACGCGGCACGCGCCGGCTCAGGCCGCCTTGCGGAAGCTGATCAGGCGCCGCTGGTTGCGCCGCGTCGTGCCGAGCTCGAGGACCTCCTCGACCGCGAGCTTGCCGACGTCGGCGATCCGGGAGACCAGCGCGTCGGAGTCGCGCCAGTGGATCGCCTCGAAGTCGCCGGGCACGTGGCCCTCCTCGTAGCCCGTCTCGATCTCTGCGACGAAGACGCCGCCGGGGGCCAGCACGCGCGACACCTCTCCCACCAGGCGGTCGAGATCGAAGACGTGATCGAGGGCGTTGCTGTAGACCGCGTCGGCCGATCCGTCCGGGAACACCAGGTGGTGGAAGTCGCCGGGCAGCACGAACGGGTTCTCGGGCCCCGGGTTGAGGTCGATCCCGACCGCAAAGTGGCCGAGCTCGAGCAGGGCGCGCACCTCGGTGCCCAGCCGCGCGCCCAGGCACAGCACCGTCCGGGCCCCGGCGAGCGAGCGGCAGGCCCGGAAGCGCTCGCGGAACTCGGCGAGCTCCGCGTCCTGGTTCTCGCGCAGCCGCTCCTCGATCCCGTCGAGCTTGCTGGCCTGGTGCCGGAGATACTCCTCGTACGAGCCATAGCGGCGCCGGGACAGCTCGCCGCCGTGCTCCCAGCGCTCGGACTCGAAGCGCCGGCGCTTGGCCTCGCGCTTGTCGGCCTTCTTGCGCGCGCGTGCCGCGGGGCCGTGCCCGTAGCGCAGGAGGTTGCGGATGCGTCGGATCAGCGGCACGGCCGGTCTTCTCCGCGTGATGGCGATCGCGGGCTGCGGCCAGTATGAGCGGCCCCCCGATGGGTGGCAACCAGGAAGCGTCCCGCGTCCGGGCGCTGCACCCGGCTCCGCTCAGGCCTCCCGCGTGCCGGTGGGCCAGAGCAGTCCTTCGTAGCGGTGCACCGCGTTCTCGATCCCGAAGCGTGCCCCCCGCGCGCGCAGCCGCTCCGCGTCGCGCGGCTCGGCGAGCGTCGCGGCCAGGGCTCCGGCCATTGCGAGGTCGTCACCCACCGCGACCAGCCGGCCGTAGCGGCCGCCGTCGAGGATCTCGGCCGGCCCGCTCGGGCAGTCGGTGCTGACGACCGGACAGCCGCAGGCCAGGGCCTCGGCGATCACGTTGCAGAAGCCCTCGTTGCGCGAGCTCACGGCCAGCACCGCGGCGCGCGCCATCCACGCGAAGGGGTTGTCGGCGTAGCCGACGAAGTCGACGTCGCCCGCCGAGCCGAGTCCGGCCGCGAGCGCGCGCAGCGCCGCGATGCGCCGGGTGGTCTTCTCGGGCCGCCGCTCGGAGCCGAGCACGACGAGCCGCGCGGGCCGCTGCCGGCGCAGCCGGGCGAAGGCGCGCAGCAGCGTCTCGAGGTCCTTCGCGGCGCCCAGGCGGCCGACGGCCAGGACCACCGGCGGCTCCCCGGGCGCGAGCCAGGGATGCTCGATCGGCTCCGCCCCCCGCGCCGCGACGTCGGACGGCACCGCCGGGTTGTGGATCACCGTGACGCGCTCGAGCGGCAGGCCGCTGCGGCGGGCGACGTCCTCCGCCGCCCCGCGCGAGACGGCGACGATCGCATCGGCGCGCGGATACAGGGCGCGCTGGAGGCGTCCGAGCAGCATGCGATGGCGACCGCGGCCCAGCCCGTGACCGGCGCGCAGGTCGTTGTGCTCGCTCACGACGATCCGCGTCCCGCCGCCTGCACGCTCCCGGGCGAGCAGCGCCTCGAGGTTGCGGTAGGGAGTGGCGGCCAGCAGGATCGACGGGCGCCGCTGCTGGAGCGCGCTTGCGAGCCCGTCGATCTCGCGCAGCGCCGTCTCGGGCTCGCGCCCGAGCAGGATCGCAGCGAGCGTCGCCGGGGCCAGGCGCGGCGCCGCCCGCAGCACCTCGCGCGCCGTCCGCACGCGCGACGCGCACGCGATCGGGACCACCGGGATCCCGGCCGGCAGGGTCGCGGCGAGCCGGCCCTCGGTCGAGGCGGCCCAGAGCTCCACGCGGCGGCCCCGCGCGGCGAGGGCGCGCGCGAGGCGGGTGAAGACGACCTGGACACCGCCGCCCCCGAGATCCTCGAGATAGAACGCGAGCTCGGCGTTGGGCATGCGGATCGGGCGGTCCGGCTACGCGACGAGCGGCGGCGTGCGCTCGAGCACCTCGAGGGCGTCGTGGCGGACGTGGTTGCACTTCATCTCGCGGCGCAGCAGCTCCTCGCTGACGACGCCGCGCTCGAGGCACTCGCGCAGCAGGCCGAAGAAGAAGCGCTCCTGGCGGGCGTCGGGATGGCGCAGATAGCGGCCGAGGAAGGCGTGGTCGCCGAACCACTCGCGGCGCTTGCGCATCAGCCACGACACGCCCGGCAGGCCCGTGAACTTCTCACCTGGCACGAAGTCCACCGGCAGGCCGGTCTTCCAGGGCTGGGTCCAGCGGCGCGTGTTGTGGAGCAGGCGCGTCGCCGGGGTCAGGCGGTCGAAGTCGTTCCACTCGTCCTCGAAGGCGCCGATCGTGGCCTCGTCCTCGAGCCGCAGGCAGATCCAGTCGGCGTAGTCGCGCTGGCCGGTGAAGAGCTCCTCGAAGCCCTCGCGGCAGCGCCAGTGCCGGAGCCGCGCGCAGTCGAGCAGCATCGCGCTCGAGGCGAAGCAGCTCTTCTTCTTCCAGCCCGAGCGGCGCCGGCACAGGATCGCCTTGCCCTGCATGTCGCGAGCGAGCAGCTCGAAGACGTCGGCGACCGCGAAGATGTCGGGGTCGATGACGAGCGCCCGGCCCGCGAAGCCCATCGCCTCGGGCGGCAGGAAGCGCAGGGGCGTGAAGGACTGGAGGTCGTCGTTGCGCCACGCGCGCCAGGCGCCGTCGCGCAGGTACGGGCGACCCTCGTGGGCTTCGAACCAGGGATGGTCCTCGCGGCGGAGGATGCGGACGTCGAAGGCGCCCGCATGGGCCGAGTTCCGCTTCAGCGCGTGCTCGGCCACCAGCGCGCCCACGATCTGGCGGTCGTTGGTGTGGATGAAGACGGTGGGTTTCAAGCGCCGGCGCCCTCCCGCCCCGCGCCGTAGCCGAAGACCGGCGAGAGCTTCTCCCGCACCTGCTCGTCGATGCGGGCCACCTGCTCGTCGTCGAAGTAGTCGCGGTAGCCCCCGACCTTGGCGCGGCGGACCTTGTAGGAGTTCGGGTCGTCGCGGTCGCGCGGGGTCATGCGGCCGCCCGAGAGCCAGAACTTCCGCTGCGTCTCGAGCTTGCGCATGTTCTCGATCGAGGCGTACTCGACCGCCCCCTGGAGCGCCGCCTCGTCGGCGGGCGCACCCATGAACGTGGCGATCCGGCGCAGCTCGCCCACGGTGTCGGCGCGCAGGTCCTCGTAGCGGACGAGCAGCAGCGAGGGGACCTGCCCCACCTCGGCGGCCCAGCCGTTCATCCAGTCGATGATCTTCGCGATCCCCGAGGCGGGGCGCATCACGAAGTCGTAGGTCGAGAGGTCCTGGCCGTGCTCCGGGTAGTCGTTGAGCGCCTTCTTCGCGCGGCGCATGCGGAACTTCCACTGGAAGTACTGGGAGACGGCCACGTCCTGCGGGTTGCGCACCAGCAGGATCACCTTCTTGCCGCGGAACGCGCGCTTGTCGCGGTGGCCGGTGTAGTCCTGCACGTAGTTGTCGTGCGTGAAGAAGACCTTCGGGACCCGGCGGTCGCGGGCATGGAGGTTGTCGAAGCCGAGCAGCACCTCCGGCAGGCCGTAGAGGAGCTGGTAGAGGCGCGAGAGCAGGACCCGTAGCCAGGTGCGGCCGGCCTTGCCGTACGACACGATGACGACGTCGGCGGCCTCGAGCTTGCGCACCTGCTCGCGGCCGCGCAGCCGGCGCTCGAGGCTCCGGCGGCGCTCGGCCGGGAGAGGTGACGCCAGCGCGAGAACGGCGAAGCGCTGGGCCTTCATCCCTGCGTTGCGGAGGACGCTCCGGACGATCGCGAACATGGGCATCGCTTCCTGTACGGTCGGACGGTCTGCGGGGGGACGGGCCCGGTCGCGGAGGGACGTGGCCGGCGACGGGCAGGCTCGCAACGTATCACTTCGCCGGCGGGGTCGCCTCGGGTACGGCTCCCGCGGGGGGCGGGAAGAGCTCGCGCACGCGTGCGGCCACCACCGACACGTCGTCGTCGAGCGCGCGGGCGGGTGGATGCCAAGCCTGTCCGAGCTCGAGCGCGAGCCCGCGCGCGAGCAGGAGGCGTGCCACGGCATCGAGGTCGCGCGAGCGGGTGAGCGCGCGCAGGCGCGAGCGGCGTGCGGGCAGGCGCGCGATCGCGAGCGGCCGGCCGAGGCGGGCGACCTCGACCATCATCGTCACGCTGTCCGCCGTCACCGCAAAGCGATCGGCCAGGCCGAGGAGCGCCAGGTAGGGGTTGTCGGGGTCGTCGGGCCGCCAGCGGTAGAGCGGCGTGCCGCCGGGCAGGGCTTCGGCGAGCGCCTCGACGACGGCGGGCGGCGTGCGCCGGCTCGTGCAGACGTGGAGGGATCCCCCCGCGCGCGCGCTGTCGGCTGCTGCGCGTACGGCGATCGCGCGCGCCACCGCGGCGTCGAGGCGCAGCGCCTTGGTGGGTCCGCCGACGAGGAGCGCGAGCAGCGGCCGCGGCGCCGGCGCGAGCCGGCCGCGCCACGCGCTGGCCGCTGCAGCCACCGTGTCCGGGTCGATCCGGAGCAGCGGGAGCCCGATCCGCACGACGTTGCGCCGCGCTCCGATCCGGTACTGCGCGCCCGCGACGACGAGCGCGAAGCGCCCGAGCCGGCGGCGCGGCTTGCCGATCAGGACCAGCTTCGTCGCCCCGCGCGACTGGCGCTCCACCCAGAGCGCCGCCGACGACAGCCGCCGCCCGACCGTGATCAGCAGCGCGGGCCAGGGCGGCTCGAGGCGATCCGAGCGCGCGAGGTCGAGGTGCGCGAGCGAGGGCCGCACGCGCGGCTTGCCGAGCACCCACTCGGGCTGCATGCGCAGCGTGCGCGTCTCGTAGGGCCAGCCGAGCGCGTCGGCGAGCACGCGGGCCTGCGCGTTGTCGCCGGGCTTCTCGCCGAGCAGCAGCCAGGTGCGCGGGCCGGCGGACATCGTGCGGACGGAAGCACACGGCGCCCGGCGACACCAGCGCGGCCCGCGGGGCGCACGGTTTCCGCCCGGAAGGGCGGTCGTTACCTTCCGCCACCGGCGGCTCCCGCTGCCAGCGAAACGACCCCGGGAGGCGAGGGGAGGCGACCATGAGCGAGGCGAGCGAGCCCGAGCCGAAGCCGCGCGTCTTCGTCCACACCAACGAGCGCCAGTGGCTGGGCGCGCTGGTCTCGCGCCACTCGCTGCGGCGCAACAGCGCCCACGCCGAGCGCTTCGAGGTCGAGTTCCTGACGACCGGGGACCACCCCTTCCTGCGCGCCCGCGAAGGCCAGCTCTACCTGCGCGAGGGCGAGCGCGTTCCGTGGCGTTACGAGAACCTCCAGTCCTTCACGCCGCTGCGCTTCCGGCCGCCCGAGGTGATGGGCTACCGGGGGCGCGCGCTCGTGATCGACCCGGACGTCTTCGCGGTCGGCGACGTGTGGGAGCTGCTCGCGCGCGACATGCAGGGCAAGGCCGTGTGCTGTCGCCTGCGCAGCGGCAGCAAGGGCCTCGCGGGCGGCATGGCCAGCAGCGTCATGCTCCTCGACTGCGCGAAGCTCCACCACTGGCGCTGCGAGGAGCAGTTCGCCGAGCTCTTCGCCTTCGAGCGCGACTACATGGACTGGATCCTGCTTCGCGACGAGCCGTCCGGGACGATCGGCCGCTTCGAGGACGAGTGGAACGACTTCGACCGGCTGACGCCGCGTACGAAGCTGATCCACAACACCAAGCGCCAGACCCAGCCCTGGAAGACCGGGCTCCCGGTCGACTTCACGCCGGCCACCAAGAAGGTGAAGGCGCTGAACCCCGCCACCTGGCTGCGCCCGCTGACCCGGAAGCGCGCGCCCGAGCGCTACCTCCCGCACCCGGACCCGGCGCAGGAGCGCTTCTTCTTCGGCCTGCTGCGCGAGTGCGTCGAGCAGGGCACCGTCAACGAGGCGCTCCTGCGCGAGGAGATGCGCCTCGACCACCTGCGCCACGACGCCCTCGAGGTGCTCGAGCGCACCCCGCCCCTCGCGGCATGAGCGGCGGGGACGGGAATCGTCTCCGGCGCCTGGCGCAGGGCGCCCGGCGGTTCCGGGAGCGGCGCCGCGCGCGGCGGCGGGAGGGCAAGCGCGCGCGCGAGCTGCGCGAGCTCGACCCCGAGGCGCGTGACACGATCGAGCGCGTGCGCCCCTACACGATGCTCGGTCCGGGCGCGCTCTTTGCCTGGATCGAGGCGGTGCGATACGTCGCACGCGCCGGAATCCCGGGAGACCTCGTGGAGTGCGGGGTCTGGCGCGGGGGGGCCGTGATGGCCGCCGCCCTGACCCTACGCCAGCTCGGTGCCGAGGGCCGCCGCATCTGGCTCTACGACACGTTCACGGGCATGACGCGACCGGGGGACCAGGACGTCGACCTGCTCGGCAAGGAGGATCCCGCGTCGATCTTCGCGGCGCGGCGCACCGGCAACGATTCGAGCGCCTGGTGCGATGCCAGCGAGGCCGACGTGCGCGCCAACCTCGCGCAGGTCGACACCCCCGCGGAGCGCTTCGTCCTGGTTCCCGGCAGGGTGGAGGAGACGATCCCCCGTGCCGCTCCGGAACGGATCGCCGCCCTGCGGCTCGACACGGACTGGTACGAGTCGACCCGCCACGAGATGGAGCACCTGATGCCACGCCTGTCGCCGGGCGGGGTTCTCGTCGTGGACGACTACTTCAAATGGGCCGGCAATCGCAGCGCGGTCGACGAGTGGATGGCGCGACACCAGCGGGTGGTGCTGCTCACCAAGGTGGAGCTCTCGGCGATCGGGGTCGTGCGCTGAGCGGCTCAGGTGCCCGCGGCCGGCTCCACGCTGCAGACGACCGCGAGCTGGGGCCGCTTCTTGTGGGGCTTGCGCCAGTACTTGAAGCGCTTGCGGGCGTGGTCGAAGCGCTTCCCCGGCCGGGAGAGGGTGAGGGAGAAGTCGGCGGTGAAGGCCTCGACGATCCGGAAGCCGCGAGCCTCGAGGTGCGCGCTCAGGCTCTCGCACGACCAGCTCCGCACGTGCTGCCAGCGGTGGAAGGGCGTCCCGCAGCACGGGCAGGCGAGCATCTCCTCGTCGAGGTCCTCCTCGTTGGGCGTGGTGAAGACGATCCGCCCGCCGGGACGCACGATCCGGCGCAGGTTCTCGAGCAGGCCGTCGAGCCACTCGTCGTAGAGGTGCTCGACCACCTCGGTCGCGAAGACCAGGTCGAAGCGCGGGGCTCCCGAGGTGAGCAGCTCGTCGGTATGGAAGGCGCCGAGGAAGCCCGGATGGCCCGCGAACCGGCGGCGCAGCGCCTCCACCGCGGCGCGTGCGGAGTCGGCGCCGGCCACCCGATGGCCGCGGCCGAGGAGCACGCCGACGAGTGCCCCGGCCCCACTGCCGTAGTCGAGGATCGCCTCGCGCCCGGCGAGGTGGCGGCGTACCCGGCGGACCAGCTCGGGCGCGCAGGTGGTCGCGAAGAAGCGCTCGGGATGCCGGGATTCCCAGTCCCAGAACGCGCGCGACCGTTCCGGGGTCCAGCGATGCGGCGGCGGATCGCTCATGCCGTCCTCCCCGCGCTCGCCGGAGCTTCCGCGGGTGCCGCCGCCGCGCCCCACGCCGGGACCGCATCCGGGCTCGGCCCCCCGAGCAGCACCTCGAGGTAGCGGCCGGCGCTGCGCTCGATCGCGAAGTCGGCCGCGCGTGCACGCAGTCGGGCGGGATCCGGCGGCGCGTCGAGCGTGGCCAGGATCGCCGCGGCCAGCGCCGCCGGGTCTCCCACCGGCACGAGTGGCCCGTAGCGGCCGTCCGCCAGGATCTCGCGCGGCCCGCTCGGGCAGTCGGTGGCCACCACCGGGCAGCCGCAGGCGAGCGCCTCGAGCAGCACGTTCGGCAGGCCCTCCCACGCCGACGACAGCACGAAGGCGGCCGCGCGGGCCAGGTAGGCGAAGGGGTTGGCGACGACGCCCGGCATGCGCAGCGCCTCGGCGATGCCGAGCTGGCCCGCCAGCTCCGCCAGGCGCTCGCGCAGCGGGCCGCGCCCGAGCACGACGAGACGCACGGGCCGCTCGCGCCGGACCCGCGCGAGCGCGTGCAGGAGGGTCACGAAGTCCTTCTGCGGGACGAGCCGGCCGGCCGCCACCAGCGTCGGCGGGCCTCCCGGCGCGAGCCACGGCTCGTCGGGCGCGAGCTGGCTCTCCGCTGCGATGCGCGCGAGGTCGACCGGGTTGTAGATCGTCGTCAGGCGCTCGCGCTCGATGCCGACGAAGCTCGCGAGGTCGTCCGCCACTCCGTTCGACACCGTGACGACGGCTGCGGCACGCGGATACCAGCGGTGGGCGAGCTGCGGGAAGAGGCGCAGGAAGGGCCCCTCCTCGCCGGGGAGATCCGAGGACTCGTGGGTGGCCTCGCGCACGACCACCCGGGTGGGCACGCCCGCCAGCGACGCCGCCCACAGCGCCACCAGGTTGTTGACGGGCAGGGTCGAGAGCAGCGCGTCGGGGCGCGCCCGGCGCAGGTAGCGGGCCAGCGGCGGGAGCCCGCGCACCACCTTGGGCGGCTTGGCCTGGTAGAGCGCGCGGGTCACGAGGCGGCGGGTGCCGGACTCGAGGCGCAGCAGGCCCGGCAGCACGCGGTTGCGGTGGACCGCCCCGAGCTCGACCACCTTCGCTGTGCTCGGGATCTGCGCGACCAGCTCGCCGTGGCGGACGACCAGCACGAAGTCCACGCGATGGCCGCGCGCGGCGAAGGCCCGGGCGAGCGAGAGCATCACGCGCTCGGCGCCGCCCGTCGGCAGGTTGTTCATGAACAGGGCGATGTGGGCCATGCCCCTCCCTGGCTCGATGTGCGCCCTCCGGCGGGGCCACGCTGCGCGTCCAGCCAGGCCTGGAACATCAGCACGTTCCACAGCAGCTGGTCGCGCGAGAGCCAGCCGAGCTGGTGCTGGCGCCAGATCCGGCGCACGCCGGCCGGGTCCAGGAAGCCCTCGCGCCGCAGCCGGCCTTCGTCGAGCAGGCTCTCGCCCCACTCCCGGAGCGGCCCGCGCAGCCAGTGCTCGACCGGCACGCTGAAGCCGGCCTTGGGGCGGTCGATCAGGGCGGGCGGCACGTAGCGGGCCAGGAGCCGGCGCAGCACGCGCTTGCCGCCGTCGCCGAGCTGCATCTCGAGCGGCAGCGACCAGGCGAGCTCGACCACGCGATGGTCGAGCAGGGGGCAGCGCACCTCGAGGCTGGTTCCCATGCTGGCGCGATCGACCTTCACCAGGATGTCGTCCCCCAGGTAGGCCACGAAGTCGAGATAGAGCATCTGGCGGACCGGCTCGCCGAGGTCGGCCCGCGCCGCCCGTGCTTCGAAGAGCGAGCGCAGCGGGCGGGCCCCGAGCGCGAGCCCGCGGCCGTCCTGGGCCTTCTTCCTCGCGAAGACGTCCACGGCGTCGGCGGCGTCCAGGAGGCGCGCGCGCTTCTCGAGCCGCGCGAAGAGCGGGCGGCGCTCGTCCTCGCGGCGCGGCTGCGCGGAGCGCGCCTGGAGTCGCCAGCCGAGGCGGCCGGCCGCGCGCAGGGCACGTGCGCGCACGCGGCGCGCGGCGAGCGGCGTCTCCTCGAGCTCGCGCCAGCGGCGCAGGCTCTCGGTGTAGACGTTGTAGCCGGCGAAGAGCTCGTCGCCGCCGTCACCGGAGAGCGCCACCGTCACGCTCTCGCGCGCCAGCTTCGCCACGGCGAAGGTCGGGATCTGCGAGGCATCCGCGAACGGCTCGTCGTAGAGCTCCGGGAGCCTCGGGATCAGCGCGAGGGCGTCGGCGGGCTCGAGATAGAGCTCCGTGTGCTGCGTGCCGAGGTGCGCCGCGACCGCCCGCGCGTGGCCCGCCTCGTCGAAGCCGGCCTCGCGGAAGCCGATCGAGAAGGTGCGCACCGGACGCGCGCTGCGCGCCTGCATCAGCGCGACCACCGTGCTCGAGTCGATCCCGCCCGAGAGCAGGGCGCCGAGGCTCACGTCGGAGATCATCCGGCGCCCGACCGCGTCCCCGAGCAGCGCGTCGAGCGCCTCGACGGCCTCCTCGAGCGAGCCGGCGAAGGGCTCGCGCGCGCCGCGCTCGGCGACCTCGCGGGCCGACCAGTAGGGCCGCGGGCTCACGGCGTCGGCCGCCTGGCCCGGAGCCAGCGCGACGAAGCTCCCGGCCGGCAGCTTGCGCACGCCGCGGTAGATGGAATGGGGCCCCGGCACCCAGCCGTAGCGGAGGTAGAGGCCGAGCGCGTCGCGGTCGATGCCGGCCGCGAAATCGGGATGCGCCGCCAGCGCCTTCAGCTCGGAGCCGAACAGGAGCCGCCCGCCTGCGGACCCGTAGTAGAGCGGCTTCTTGCCGGCGCGGTCGCGCGCGAGCCAGAGCACGCGCCGCGCGCGGTCCCAGAGCGCGAAGGCGAACATCCCCCACGCGCGCTGCAGGGCGGTCTCGAGCCCCCAGGCGCCGATCGCCGCGAGCAGCACCTCCGTGTCGCCGCTGCCGCGGAACTTGTGGCCGCCGCCCTCGAGCTCGGTGCGCAGCTCCCGGAAGTTGTAGACCTCGCCGTTGTAGGAGAGGACGAGCCGGCCGTCCTCCGACACCATCGGCTGGTAGCCCGCGGGCGAGAGGTCGAGGATCGCGAGCCGCCGGTGGCCGAGCGCGACCCCCGCCTCGGCGTCGACCCACGTCCCTGCGTCGTCGGGGCCGCGATGGGCCAGCGTGTCCGCCATCGCGCGCACGCTGCGTTCGAGGACCTCGGCCTGCGTGTCGGCGCGAGCCGACAGGAGCCCGGCGATCCCACACATCCGCGTACCCCCTGTCCGCGCACGCCCCGGGGCCCCGCGCGGCGGCGGGTGCGAGGGTCCGAGCGGCGAGCGTGGCGCAAGGTAACAGCCTGCCGGCGGTGTACCGCGCTGCGACCCCGCGGGTGATTGCCCGTGACCCGCGGGCTGCTAGCCTGCGCACGCTGCGCATGCCCCGCCTGCGCGCCCCCCACTCCACCCCCGCCCGGACCCACCGTCACGCCCATGCGTCTCCTCGCGACGTTCGCCCGCGCCTATCCCTGGCAGAGCATCGGCGTCCTCGTCGCGCTGTTCGCGGCCGGCGCGCTCGAGGGCATGAGCCTCACCGCGCTGCTGCCCGTCCTGAGCCTGGCGGCGCAGCGCGAGGGGCACGCGGACCCGGCGCTCGGCGGGATCTCCGACGGCATCGGCAAGACCGCCCTCGAGACGCTCGAGCGGGTCGGCATCGAGCCGACGCTCTCGGCGCTGCTGCTGCTCGTGGTCGCGTTCATCCTGCTGCGCAGCGGCGCGATGCTCGTCGCGATGCGAGGCATCGGCTACACGGTCGCCCAGGTCGCGACGGACCTGCGCCTCGAGCTCCTGCGCGCGCTCTTGCTGGCGCGCTGGCAGTACTTCGTGGGCCAGCCGGTCGGCAAGTTCATCAACTCCGTGGCGGGCGAGGCGGCGCGCGCCTCGCAGGCCTATCTGAAGGCGGCGACGCTGGTGGCCGCCGGCCTGCAGTTCCTGGTGGCCGTCGTGGTGGCGCTGCTGGTCGCCTGGAAGGCGACCCTCGTCTACCTGGTGGCCGCGCTCGTGCTCTCCTTCGGGCTCCAGCGGCTGGTGCGGGTGGCCCGCCGCGCGGGCAAGCGGCAGACCAAGATCTCGCGTGCCCTGCTCACCTCCCTCACCGACACGCTCCAGTCGGTGAAGCCGCTCAAGGCGATGGCGCGCGCCGACGTCTCGGACGCCGTGCTGGCCCGCAAGACGCTGGCGCTCCACTCCGCGATGC